>FR890544.1:4737-11559 GCA_000433415.1 Clostridium sp. CAG:448 | reverse complement strand
CGGTTCTGTTTCCCCTTGGTTATTGACAAACCGGGTGGACTGTGCTATGATAAAGGAGAAGAAATCTTACACAGAAAAGGAGTGTTTCAGAATGAAAGTCAGTCAGCTTCCTTATGAGCGGTACACACTGGAGGAAGGCAAAAAATGCTATGAACAGGTCAAAGACCTGATTGTCCATGCGAAGAGTGTGGACGACCTGCTTGCGGCACGCAAAAAGATGCTTGCAATGGTCACGGAATATGCAACCGCCGCCTCGCTTTCCAATTGCCGTTTCACGCTGAATACCAAAGATACCTTCTATCAGGCAGAGGTGGCATACTACGATGAGGTCGGTCCTCTGTTCCAGGAAATGACGGTTGAATACGGCACCCTGTTATTGGATTCGCCCTTCCGCAAAGAGCTTGAAAAACACATCAATCCCCGGGTGCTGACTTCCTACAGCATTGCCAAAAAGGCATTCTCCCCTGCGATTATCGAGGAACTGCAACAGGAAAATGCCATTGTCACCGAATACTCCACCTTCATGTCCGGCATGGTTTTCCACTATGAGGGAGAAGATATGCCGCTGTCGGTTCTGCGCGGCAAGCTGGAAGATGAAGACCGCGAGGTGCGCCGCAAGGCATGTGAGGCAATCGGCAGGGGTCTGGAAGCCAATGCGGACAAGTTGGACGATATTTACGACCGCCTGGTAAAGATCCGTGACACCATGGCAAAAAAGATGGGATACCGGAATTTCATTGAGCTGGGCTACTACCGCATGGGCAGAATGGACTATGATGCGGATATGGTTGCCAATTTCCGCGACAATGTCAGGGAGTCGCTTGTTCCTTGCGTCCGGAAACTGAAGGAAGAGATCGGAAAAGAGCTTGGAATCAATTCCATTATGTTCTACGACGATGCCATTTATCAATCCGGTGCAACGCCGCGTCCGATTCTGGACAAGGACGGCATTTTCGCCGCCGCGCAGGAAATGTACGACAGTATGAATCCCGAAGTCGGTGCATTTATGCGTTCCATGCAGGAAAATGAAGCTTTCGATGTGGAAGCCCGTGACGGAAAATGGGGCGGCGGCTATTGCACTGCCTTCCCCAAATACAAGCAGCCCTTCATTCTCGCCAATTTCAACGGCTCTTCGGGCGACGTGGATGTCATGACCCATGAATTCGGACACGCGCTTGCCGCGCACTTCGTCTTTGAACAGGGCGATCAGGAATTGGACGTGGGCGGCATGGAAACCGCGGAATGCCATTCCATGAGCATGGAATTTTTCTCATGGAAATATATGGACAAATTCTTCGGAAAAGATGCGCCGCGTTACCGTAAACGCCACCTGCTGGACGCACTCAGCTTTATTCCCTACGGTGTAATTGTGGATGAATTCCAGCACCGTGTTTATGAAAAGCCGGAGATGACACCCGCCGAGCGCAAACAAATGTATCAGGAACTGGAAGCCAAATACCGCCCCTATATGCACTGGGAAGGAATCCCCTATCTGGAACAGGGCACACGTTGGCAGTACCAGATGCACATTTATGAGAGCCCCTTCTACTACATCGACTACTGTCTTGCACAGACGGTCGCCATCAACTTCCTGCTTGCCTCGCAGAAAGATTACAAGGACGCCTTTGAACGCTATCTGCAGTTTGCACGCACAGGCGGTCAGAAGGCATTCGGGCAATTGATTGATGACGCGCATCTTCCCTCCCCCTTCCGTGAAGGCTCCCTTGCCACAATGGCAAAAGAGGTATTGGCGCTGGTCGAGACCCTGTAAAAAGCAAAAAATACCGCATCCAGTGTCCCCAATGGACATTGGATGCGGTTTTGTTTTGTCCGTCGGCAGTCCGGCGCGGATTACGGAGGATTACTCCTCTGTATGCTCCTGCGCCGCTGTCTCCTCATTTCCGTCTTTTTCGTCGTCCGTCGTTTCCGGCGCATTCTCCGGAATTGCTTCCGCACCGGCATCCGCGGGATCCGGCTCCTTTTTGGGCACAAACAGCTTCCGTACCATCCGGTAGGCAACATAACCCACGGCACCGACCGCAATCACGACCGCGGCAACAGCACCGTATCCGTGCTTCCCTTTGGACTGCGTTTTCGCTTTTTCCTTCACATCGGTTGTCTGTTTGTTTGTCTGTTTTTCTTTACGCATCATGCGCACCTCTTTTCTTGGGAGAGATCCCCCGATTCCGGACGGACCTCAGTTTTCTTTTTTCTTTTTGAGCATCACACCGCAGAGTGTCACCGTTGCAACCAATGCAACAGAACCGCTTACAACGGAGCCGCACCCCTTCTCGTCGGTATTATTGTCTGCTGTCGTGTTCTCCGACTTGCCCTCATCCGCAACGGTTGTCGCTGCCGTGGTCGGTTTCTCGTTTTTGGTGTTGTCTGCCTTGGTATCCGTTGTGGGAACCTCTTTACCCATATATGCGTATGCCTCGCTTTCGGATCCGAAGAAGGCAATGGCACCCAGTGTCAGACTTGCATTTTCCGCATTTTCAATACCGGTTGCCCAGTCAAAACGCATGTTCTTGATCTTCTTCTGCTCCAACCACATATCGTCGTCCGTAAAGTCGAACAGAATATACTGCCAATTGCCGTCTGCCGTGTAAGTTTCCTGAACGCTGGCAGCGGTTCCGCAATAGAACAGCTCAAACTCGCCGTTGGTTCCTTCCGCTTTCACCTTCAGCACAATAAAGGAGACCTTCTTCGGGTCAATCTTTTCCACGACCACTCCCTTTGCATAGTTGATCGGATTGAATGTCACATAAGGATCAACCGGTTCGCCGGGCACATAAGTAAATTTCACACCGTCCTCAGTATAGCTGATTCCGGTCTGGTTGGGACCGGTCAGAGCGCTTTTCACGTCATCTTCCACCCAGTAATCGTAAATATAATCCTTTTCGATCTTGGGAGATCCGTCGCCGGTGGTTTCCCCGCCTTCTTCCGGAACATCGCCGGGCAGGCCATCCACATAGCTATTGTGGGAGTTCAGTTCCTGTGTTTTTGCATTCTGATCGGTGGTAATATCGGTCAGCGTAAAGATATCGGTTCCGTCATTGGTGTTGCACCACTCCGCGGAGCAATAACCGTAATACTGTCCGTCGTCCTGATCCATGTCCAGGATGACAAGAGCAAGCTTCATCTCCGTTCCCTTGTGAGGCGTATATTCACCGCCGAAGCCGTGATCATGACACTGCTGGAAAACATCCCATGTCATTTTCCACTCCATGGTATAACCGGTATATTCGTTCACGTCATACTCGGATGCCATAGTAAACAGTTCGGATACATTGCGTTGAAAATGGAAATGCTCATATGCCGCGCAGGTATCGGCATTGTCACTCGTAAAGGGAGAAAAATCATAGAACATGACGTTGTTGCCGTCTCCGTTGCCACTATCCGTACAGGTAGGGGCATAGAAGGCAAGCTGAATCCCCTCACCGGTATTCAGCGGATCCGTCGAAGCCGGCTGTTTTGAAGGATAATACTTATCAATGATACGGACGGCAAAATAAATTGCCTCGTTATCCCACATTATATAGAAGGCGGAGCCTTCCTGAATGGCAGGATTACCGTCATCATCGGCGGCATAATCATTGACAACCCAGTTAAAGGAATCCGGTCCAGCCCAGACGCGCAGTGCGCCGTCCCACTCGCCTTCGGAAAGCTGACCGTCAATGGATGGTGCCTTTGTTGCTTTCGGGATACTGTACGCATCGATTGTGTTGTCCGCAAACGCATCCATTGCCGCAAAGCAACAGATCATCAGCACGAGCATGACCAGGGTAGCAAAAATCTTTTTCATATCATTTCTCCTTCATATAAATTTGTCTGCTTATTCATAATACCACATTTTTACATGAATTGCAAGTCATTTTTGTGATATTTTTCAATTTTTCTGTTTTTTGCACGCAGGGCTTCCAATCCGGCAGGTTCTTTGGTATAATAAACAGAGAAAGAAGGTGCGAATTGTGACCTATGAACAAATCCGGGCGCGTTTGCGTGCCTGCGGCATCCCGGATGCGGCAGAAGAGGCACGGCTGTTGTTCTGTCATTACGCCGGATGCAGGCGGGAGGAGCTTTTCGCCTCGCCTCATACGGACTGTGACGCCGAGGCTCTGATTGACGCGGTGAAACGCCGCTGTGCGCACGAACCGCTTCAGTACATTCTGACCGAATGGCACTTCTGTGATCTCCCCTTCTCGGTTTCACCCGATTGCCTGATTCCGCGTTACGACACGGAAATTCTGGTGCAAACCGCTATGTCCCGGTTGCCGTCGGACGCTTATTTTGCCGATCTTTGTACCGGGAGCGGCTGTATTGCCGTCACCCTTCTGCACCGTTTTCCGGGCGCGCGGGCACTGGCAACCGACATCAGCGACGCAACCTGTGCGATTGCACAAAAGAACGCACAACGCAATGGCGTCAGCGACCGGATCCGATTTTTGCGCGCGGATTTCTTTGACGGGGTTCTGCCCGTACCGGATGCCTCTCTGGACGCAATTCTGGCAAATCCGCCCTATATTCCCTCCGATGTCATTCCCACACTTGCCCCCGAGGTGCAAAAAGAACCGCACCGTGCACTGGACGGGGGGACGGACGGTCTGGATTTTTACCGGGCGTTTCTGCCGCTTTACGCAAAATATCTGAAGCCTGACGGTTTTGCCGCTTTGGAAATCGGGTACGATCAGGGTGATGCACTGCGGCAGATCAGCCGCGGGGCAGGTTTTTCCTGCGAAATCGTGCGCGACCTCGACGGTCATGACCGGGTGGCACTCTTGCGCCCGTGAACCCTTTCGTTCTCTGTGGCATACACTGATTCCGATCCCTTTATTCTATTTCCGAGGAGAACATAAAATGAAAATTGTTGTACTTGCCGGCGGTTTTTCACCGGAACGCGACGTATCCCTGACATCCGGCAGTCTGATTGCCAATGCGCTGATCCGCAAGGGGCACCGCGTCTGTCTTTTGGATGCCTTTTTGGGAAAACCGTTGACCGAATCGGAACGCAGCCATCCCGATTCCCTTTTTTCGGCGCAGGAGCTTCCCCTGCACCACGTCGGCGAAAATCCGCCCGATCTAGATGCGTTGCGCCACGAACATCCTGATCTTCTGGGCGAAAACGTTCTGTTCCTCTGCCGCGCCGCCGATCTGGTATTCATCGGACTGCACGGTGCCATGGGCGAAAACGGACAATTGCAGGCAACGCTGGAAATCTACGGCATCCCCTACACGGGATCGGACTACGTCGGCAGTCTGCTTGCCATGGACAAAGATCTGTCCAAGCAGCTCTTAGCCCGCGCCGGCATCCACACGCCGGACTGGCTTTATTTTACCGACCGCATTCCGCCAAAAGAGGAAATTCTCGCACGTATCGGGCTCCCCTGTGTCGTCAAGCCCTGCGCCTGCGGCTCCAGCGTCGGGGTTACCATGGTGCATACGGAATCCGAACTGCACAAAGCACTGGCGCTGGCAGAGGTGTACGGCAACGGCGTTCTGATTGAAAAAATGATCGCCGGGCGCGAAATCACGGTCGGAATTCTCGACCGACAGGCGCTCCCTGCCATTGAGATCATTCCGCGCACGGGATTTTACGATTACGCAAACAAATATCAGGCAGGCAGAACCACCGAACTCTGCCCCGCGCCTCTGACACCCAAACAGGCATCCGATGCCGCCGCCATTTCCCTTTCCGCATTTGAGGTGCTCCGTCTGCGCGGCTATGCGCGTTTTGACTACATCATGGACGCGGACGGTGTCTTTTGGTGCCTGGAAGCCAATACCCTGCCCGGCATGACTCCCACCAGCCTGCTCCCCCAAATGGCAGCGGCGGCGAGAACGGATTATGACACCCTATGCGAAAAGATCGCCCTGCTTGCACAACGGGGGAAATAAAAAATTTTAATTAGGGAAGGACAAGGACATGAAAAACGGAAAACTCGGCTACGGAGTACTGGGGCTTGGAATCGGCATGGCGCACGCAGATGCCGCGCACGCCTCGGAAAATGCGAAATTGGTCGCGGTCTGCGATATTGACGCCGGTCGCCTGGACGACCTGCACCGGAAATATCCGGAGGTTACCCTTTACCGCGATGCAAAGGCGCTGTTTGCCGATCCGGCAGTTGACATCATCAGCATCTGCCTGCCCAGCGGCATGCACGGGGACTATGCCGTGCGCGCCATGGACGCGGGAAAACATGTGTTGATCGAAAAACCGATCGAACTCTCCCCGGAACGCGCGCAGTGCATTCTCGATGCGTGTGCACGCACCCAAAAGAAAGCGGGTGTGGTTTTCCAGAACCGCTTCAACTTTGACATGAACCCCATCCGGGATGCCGTCAAAAGCGGCAGGCTCGGAAATATTGCACTTGCTACCTTTGCCGTTAAATGGTACCGCGCACAGAAATACTATGAAAACGGCTGGCACGGCACCTGGTCCATGGACGGGGGCGGATCGCTGATGAACCAGGCGGTACATACCGTCGATCTGATGCGTTGGCTGCTCGGAAAGCCGGTTTCCGTCAGTGCGCAATACAGCATTACGGGACATGAAATCGAAACAGAGGACACAACTGCCGCCGTTGTACGGTTTGAAAGCGGCACCATCGCGACAATGGTCAGCACCACCTGCGCCTATCCGGGCATCAGTACCGAAATCGGTCTGTACGGCACCGAAGGAAGCATCGAAGCGGACGGAGATGTTCTGCGCCTGTGGAAACTCCGGGCGCAGGACGATGACAGCGACGACGAAGAGGAGGAAGAAGACGAAATGCTTCACCGCTTCGGACAGGGCAACCGCGGCTGGGCGGACCCGCACCGCCT
>FR890544.1:0-4725 GCA_000433415.1 Clostridium sp. CAG:448 | reverse complement strand
GCACCGCCTGTTCGGACACCCGCACGTTGTGGAGGATATGATCTGCGCTGTCCGTGATGACCGCGATCCGGAGGTAACGCCGGCGGATGCGATTGAAAGCGTCCGGCTGGTCTGTGCCATTTATCGCGCCGCGCAGACCGGAGAAACGATCAGGCTCTGAGCACATCCGCCTGACCGTTCGGGAAAAGGACAAATTTTTTCAAATCCCGGCAGTTTCCTGCGACGCCGACAAAATCAGCCTCTCCAGTTCCCTTGCCGCAATACTGAGCGTTTGCTCACGCCGCTTAATGACGCGTATTTCGCGTTCAGGAAGCGGCTTTTCCGTTTGGATTACAAGAACGCCTTCTGTGCCGGACAGAAATTCCGCCGGCACAAAGCCGATACCGAGATCCGCCTTGACCATGGGCAGAATCTGGTCTGCCGTTGCCGCCTCAATCTCGGGCTGATAGCACAACCCCTGCGCGGCAAAAAAGTGCGCATACCATTCAAAGGATTTGGTTTGCTGCCCCAAGGAAATCATGGGGTAGTTCAGCAGTTCTGCAAAACCGATCCGCCCTTTGGACAGTTCCGAGAAGGCGGGACTGCATATGGCAACCTCGTGAAAATGCCGGAGGGTCACTTCCTCAATCATCGCCGAAGAGACCGTGGGGGTGGTCACCACCGCAAGGTCCGCAATGCCATTGCGAATCGCATCTATTGCCTGCGGGGTGGAATGGTTGCTGATTTTGAGCCGGATACCGGGATACAGCATTCTGAATTTTTTCAGCACCGGAAGCAGGACGCAGTGCAATGCAACCTCGCTTGCCGCGACAAAAACGGAGCCCTTTTCAAGATTGCGGCTCCCGATGATTTCCGCCTCGCCCGCCTCGATGCTCTCGAACGCGATGCGGACATGCTCATACAACCGCTCCCCTTCGCACGTCAGCTTCATTCCGCGATTGTTCCGGATAAACAGCGGGCATCCCAGCTCGCTCTCAAGCGTTTTGATCGCCCTGGTCAGATTCGGCTGATTGTTCAGCAAAACCTCTGCCGCGCGGGTGATATTCCCATACTTGGCTACATAGTAAAAAATCCGGTAATAGTCGTAACTGATATACATTTTCGCACCGCCTGAAATTCATTTTTGATATGGCTGATATATAAATGAAACATTTTACATATGTCTGCAATTGGATTATACTATAGTTATACAGAAAAGTCAAGCACGGTTCTGTAATTTTTCAAAGGCAGAAAGTGACAGAAATATGAAAAACACAATCATCTGCATTGGCAGGCAGTATGGCAGCGGCGGACGTGAGATCGGCGGGAAGCTGGCAGAGCGTTTGGGCGTGCCCTGCTACGACAAATTACTGATTCAGCAAACGGCGAAAGAAGCCGGGCTGTCTGTGGAAACGGTGGCAGACGACGAGGAAAAGCCGATCGGACTGTGTGAGGTGGTATCCGGCAACCCGTTTGCGGACAGTGCTTCACTCGGCGCCGCATTTTATTCCGAAAAGCAACGGGTATTTGAAGCGGAAAGCAAAACCATCCTGGAAATTGCCGCAAAAGGTCCCTGTGTGATAATCGGGCGGTGCGCATCTGCCATTCTGCGGGGCGCCGGATACGACGTCCTTTCCGTCTTTGTATATGCGGATATGGATGACCGTGCCAAGCGGATCGCGGCAAGAAACGGAATCGGGCTGAAGGCAGCCATGCACAAAGCGGAAAAAGTGGACCGGATGCGGAAGCGTTATTTCGACTTCTATGCCGACACCCCATGGGGGGAGCCGTCCAGCTATGATTTGATGATCTCCTGCAGTCGTTACGGCATCGACGGATCCGTCGATGTCATCCTGCATGCGTTTACCGACGAAAAAACGGGGGATGTGTCCCATGAATAAGGATTTAACCGTCGGAAAACCCGAGAGTGTTCTTTGCAAATTCTGCCTGCCGCTCTTCGGCAGTATCATTTTTCAGCAGCTTTACAACATTGCCGACAGTTTTGTCGCAGGAAAGTTTATCGGAGAGAGTGCGCTGGCAGCGGTCGGAAACAGCTATGAAATCACATTGATTTTCATTGCCTTTGCCTTCGGCTGCAATATCGGCTGCTCCGTACTTGCGGCGCAGTTGTTCGGCGCAAAGCGGTACAAGGATCTGAAAAGCGCCGTCTATACCGCTCTGATCTCCAGTACAGTGCTTTGCGCGATTCTGATGGCAGTCGGAATGATCTTCTGTGACGGGCTGTTACATCTCATTCAGACCCCGGACGATGTTTTTGCGGATTCCAAGCTGTACCTTGATATTTACATTCTGGGATTACCGTTTGTCTTTCTTTACAATGTAGCAACCGGTATTTTCTCGGCTTTGGGAGACTCCCGAACGCCCTTTATCTTCCTTGCATGCTCCTCCCTTTCCAATATCGGCGTGGACATTCTGTTTGTCACCGCATTCAAAATGGGAGTCGCCGGCGTGGCATGGGCAACCTTTTTGTGCCAGGGGGTCAGTTGCGTACTTGCTCTGATCGTCGTGTTCTGCAGATTCCGTACCATCAAAACCGACGGAATGGAAGGACGTGTCCGCATCTTCTCCTGGCGATTCTTCGGCAATTTCGCCGTGATTGCCATCCCGAGTATCCTGCAGCAGAGCTTCATTTCCGTGGGCAATATTGTCATTCAGAGCATCATCAACGGGTTCGGCACGGCTGTCATGGCGGGGTACTCCGCCGCGGTCAAGCTCAACAACATGGTTATCACCTCGCTGACCACACTGGGAAACGGCATCTCCAACTTTACGGCGCAAAACCTTGGCGCGGCAAAATACGACCGCATCCGTGCGGGCTTCCGTGCGGGGCTGAAGCTGGTCTTTGCGCTTTGCCTGCCGCTGGTTCTGCTCTATGAATTTGCCGGACGGTGGTTGGTATATATCTTCCTGGACAATCCCACCGGTGCCGCTATGGACACGGGTATGCTGTTCTTGCGCATCATTTCCCCGTTCTACTTTGTCGTAGCGGCAAAACTGGTATCGGACGGCATTCTGCGCGGCGCAGGCATGATGAAAAAGTTTATGGTCGCCACTTTTACGGATCTTGTCCTGCGTGTTGCGCTTGCGGAAATCCTTTCTCAGACAGCGCTCGGCACCGTCGGCGTCTGGCTCTCCTGGCCGATCGGCTGGGGAATCGGGGCAATTATCTCCATTGTGTTCTATGCAACGACAAAATGGGGAGACAGGAGTAAAACAGTGACTGATCAAACCCTTTGACAACATACACAAAACCCGCGAAAGGCAAAAACCGATCGCGGGTTTTGTGATTGGGCAATTCCGGAGGAATCCGAAAATTCGTCCGGGACAAAGAAAAAACTACAACTGGTCTTTCCCTGGAACCCGATTGCCTTTTAACGCTTTTCGCAACCCGGTTCTGAACTTTTGATACGACGAGAGAAAGGTGGAAATCGCGATACAACAACAGTCAACCAGGAGAAGCGGTTGTGTCGCTGTTTTAAAGCCTCTGTGCCAATCAAACCTTGCATTAAATTCACTGTTATCAAGAAAACCGATGACAAAAAACACGCAAATCATTGCAAAAGGCATGATTACTGTCATCAAATAATCGAATTTATGACGTGTAGGTGAGAGAAGCCCCATCATCAGGGAAAGAAATATGGTGATTATAATTACGGTAGTGTACGTTATATGATAGCGTATACAATTACAGAGCAGCAGAACAACCGGAAACATTACAAATGGGGTGATATAATAAATCACTTTTTTCATATATCTGAGGATCCTCCGTTCATTGTTCTTTTTCAAAATGGAAAAACACGGTACGGTGAATGTAGGAGAAGAAAGAATGGTTTATCCGCCGATATTGATTATACCATATACTGCGCTTGTTTTCAAGTGAGGTTTTATACTTTTTTGACTGACGGATATCGATCTGTTTTGCAATTGGGTTGTTTGATACCATGATATTTCTACTTGTTTTGTTTACCGGCTCTTCTGAATTCTGTTCAATCCGCGCCTGTGTACCGAACGGGGCGCGCAACCGCCACCGAAAAAATTCCGTACCATACAAAAAAAATTACAGGTAACCACTTGACAAAACATCCGAGGTGTGGTATACTCTTACCTGTTTGTTAGCTTATGCTAACTAAATACCACCGATCTCTGCTTCGGCAGTGATTCTTTTTTGAACTATTAGTTAGCGATTGCTAACTAAAGTTGATATTCACAGAGAGGAAAATTTTGTATGAGTAGGCTTGCTATTCTATGCATACCGGGGAAAGCAGGACCCGAATCGGCTGAGAAACATCTCGCCGCGGGTGCGCTGTCACGGGGTGCAACGGTCGATCGTTTTGACGAATCCATTGATCCGTCGGTTCTTGCCGGGTATGATGCCATTGCTTTCGGGTTCGGAGAAACGGCTGACCGGACAGCGTTTATTTCGCTTTTTTCGCGTTGTCTCCCGCAGATGAAGGGCAAAAAAGTTGTCCTGTTCGGAGATCTTCAGGAAAAAGAAGATTTTGCAGAGAGTCTTGTGCGTATCGGCACCTGTGCCGGGTGTCGGATGCACGCTCCTGCCCTGACCGGGGAGGACGCGGAAGCTGCCGGCGTCGCGCTGGTACAGAAAAAAGAACCGCGTCCCGATCTTGCCGGTACGGTACCGATCATCTTTTCGACAATCACAGGAAACGCCTATAAGCTCGCCGTCGCGGCGGCAGAGGCGGTGCCGAACCACGTCGGTCCCTA
>FR890543.1 GCA_000433415.1 Clostridium sp. CAG:448 | reverse complement strand
AATCACGTCCGCTTTTTTTGGTGCCTGTGTCGGCTTTTTCAGAACAATGACGTCCCGCTTCTTTTTCAGCGTCGGATTCATGGCATCTCCGACCGCCGTGTCAAACAGGTATTCCCCCGCCTCTACGGGGTGCTCGTAGTTGTTTTCCGTTTTCATGCCGGTTGCCTCCGTTTCATCCGCGGATCAGTCTGCCCATTTCGTCCAGCCGGACGCCGGCAGAGGTCGCGATGACATTGTTGATAAAGAGAACGGTGTCGATGTTCTTTTCGGTCACGAACCGGGAAAGCGTCATATCGGTGTAGTACCGGTAGTCGATGACATAGACATATTCATAGGAGTCGACCAGGAAGGGAACAAAGGCATTGCCGAAGGATTCCTTGACCACCACAATGGAAGAGCCGTCGCTCTTTAGTGGGTTGTGAATTTCGGTCAGCGGGTTGTCGCCTGCGATAAAACAGTTGTACTTGGAATCCGCACGGGGATACCAACGGTCGGTGGCAGTCTGCATGATGGCGTAGTCGGCGCTCTTTCCGTTCCGCTCCGTCACGTGCGCGCTGTTGGTTCCGTTCGGCAGATAGGCATAGACCGTGTCCGGATTCTTTGCCAGCGCGCCGGATCCGGTGTGGTTGTAGAGCGTGCCTAGGAATCCTTCAAACCGGTATTCCTGCCAGGAAGACAGCGGCAGTGCGCTGACGCCGGCGCTCTCGCAGAACGCGGTGTAGGCATAGTAGGCGCCCAGTGCCGTCCAGTGGTGGTCCGTGCGGTAATAGAGGTACTCGTTACGGTGTGCGCGCAGCGCCGACATGGCGTCCACGGTCCGGACCGTGCTGTCCATATAGCGGTACATATAGGCAATTGCCTCCTCGCAGTCGGAGGCGTTGATCTTTTTCTGCGTTTCCGGGGAGAGCGCAACCGCATAGGAAAGCGGAACGATCAGATCGTAAACCTTGGCTTTGCCGGATACGCTTGCCGCTGCCTGGTTGATCAGCTGGGCATATTTGAGAGAATTCATCTGGCTGAATGCGTACAGCTCGTAGGCGGTATCCCCTACGATGTAGTAACCCTCAATCATCTCTGCGTCGCCGGCAGGATCCGTAATCGGATCGTTTTTCCGGCTCTCTTCCAGGTCGCTCAGAATGTCGTCCAGACTGCGGGTGTCCCCGGTGTCGATTTTGTCTCCCTTGTTTCCTTTGTCCAATTGGGTACCTCGGAACCCGGAGAGCGACTTGACCGACTGATCCGCGCCGATCAGCGCCTCACGGAAGGGATACGTGTCCGCATACCAGGTGCTGATCTGATTGGTATACGCGCCGGAAAGAAAACTCTGTATGGTGAAGGCAGGGAATTCGGTCAGCTTTCGTTTTTCTTTTGCCGATTCCGCAGGACGTAAAAAGAACAAAAGTCCCACAAGGAATCCCCCCACCATCAGAACGCAGAAGAGGGCGATTTTGATCTTTGCAAATTTCCGGTCCGTTTCCGAAAACGGCTGCTGTTCCGACGCTTCTTCCGGATTCTTTTTTGGGTCCTGATTTTGATTTTGCATGACGGAAGTCTCCTTTCCTCAGAAATTGAAATACAAAAACGGATTGTAGTTGTTGCCCACCAGCGAGAAGACAGACAGCACGAGAAGCAGGGCGGGGCATACCGTCGAGCAGATGCGGTCGGTATTGATTCCCATCTCGCCAAGACTGCGCAGCTTTTTTGCAAGGTAGGGAACCACCGGCGTGCAGGCAAGAATGCAGACGGCAAGGAAGAAACAGTTGTTGACCAGCGCCGTCGTGACGGACAGATCCCAGAATCCGTTGCCGCCTCCCGTAAAGAGCGTGCCGATGGCGGTTCCCAACAGGGAAAGGTCCTCATAACGGAAGAGAATCCAGCCGAACCACACCACGATTCCGACCAACAGCCGGCGCACCGCCCCCCCCCCGCCCCCCCGCCGCTTTCCCGCCGGTCGGCGTTTGTCTGCCGATCCGGAAAACGAATTTTTCCAAGAGCAAAAAGAGCAGATAGTAAAGTCCCCAGAAGACGAAGTTCCAGGAAGCGCCGTGCCAAAGTCCCGTCAGAAACCAGACGACTGCCAGATTGAAGATCTGACGCGGGACGTTGCAGCGGTTGCCCCCCAGGGGAATATAGACATAGTCGCGGAAGAAGGAGGACAGCGAGATGTGCCAGCGCCGCCAGAAATCCGTCACGGAGGTGGCAACATAGGGATAGTTGAAGTTTTCCTTATAGTGGAACCCGATCATCAGTCCCATGCCGATTGCCATGTCCGAGTAAGCGGAAAAGTCCAGATAGATCTGCAACGCGTAACAGAACGCGCCGAGCGCAACCGAGCCGGCACTGACCCCTGCCAGCGCTTCCGCATTGGTGGGAAGCAGCTTGTCCGCAAGCGTGGCACAGCCGTTTGCAAGAATTGCCTTTTTGGCAAGACCGACCGCAAACCGGGTAACTCCGACGCTTGCGTCCTGCCAGGAAAAGGTGCGGTGATTGATTTCATGGTTGATATCCGCGTACCGGACAATGGGGCCCGCGATGCACTGGTGAAAAAGTGCCGCGTACAGCAGAAGCAGAAAATAGTTGCGCTGCGGTTCGACCTCGCCGCGGTACACGTCCACAACGTAGGAGAGAAGCTGAAAGGTATAAAAGGAAATGCCGAGCGGCAGGGCGATCTGCGGGATGACTTCCGGGATACCGAAGACGGCTTTGAAGTTGGAAAGAAAGAAGCCGGTGTATTTGAAAATCACCAGAACGGCAAGACATGCCCCCACCGTGACGGCGAGCAGGCTTTTTTTCACTCCCTTGTCGTGCTGTCCGGCAAGCAGCAGTGCGCCGATATAGCAGACAAAGGTCACGCCGCACAAAAGCAGCAGCAGCGGCGGACCGCCGAAGGCGTAGAAGATCAGGGAGAAGATCAGCAGGATCACATTGCGCTGCCGGTTTGTTTTAGCAAACGCATAGACCCCGTAGCAGACCACCAGGAAGAAGAAAACGAAAAGCAAACTCGAAAAAACCATATCCTTTTGCGTCGTACCCCTTTCATTTCGGCATTTATCGCGGTATTTTGACAGTCCGGTTGCGCGTCGATGCCTTTTTTTGGTTTCATATAGTTCAGTATACCACAATCTCCCTATTCCTGCAAGCCGCTTTGTAAATGTTACATTTCCGTTACAGTTGTGACCGTTCCGTTACGGCGGATGCCGCAAACCGGGATTGACAGACGGCGCACGGGCGTGCTATAATGAAAGAAGCAGCCCCTCGGGGGCGGCGGAACGGAGGATATTGAGAGATGGATCAGAGACGTGTGCGGGACAGAGGCATCGTTGTGGGGAGTATGCCGTGCGGAACCTATAATCGGATCACGGATGTCCCGGGCGTCCGTGTCGGTCACTGTACGGTGGACACGGAACGGCACAAGACCGGCGTCACCGTCATTCTGCCCGCGCCCGGAAACCTGTTCCGGGAAAAGGTGGTGGGCGCAGTTCATGTCATCAACGGGTACGGAAAAAGCGCGGGTCTGATGCAGATCGCGGAGCTCGGCACCATCGAGGCGCCCATTGCGCTGACCGGAACCCTGAATGTGGGACTTGTGACCGACGCCATGATTGCCGCCGTCCAGGCGCAGTGCCAATCGGACGG
>FR890542.1:1525-4450 GCA_000433415.1 Clostridium sp. CAG:448 | reverse complement strand
GTATGGGCGCATATGCAGGATCCCGTTGCGGTCGAACATATCCGCGCACATGCCGGAATGGATATCGGAGGAACATTGATCGGCATGCATTTACGTGATGTTGCAGTTCCGGTTCGCTTGCAGGTACAGCGGATTGGGGATGCGTTGCTTTTGGCAGCCAGAACCAGATCCAAATACATCGGCGGCGCCAGGGCGGTCTATCCGGCAGTCAGAGAAGTCCGGGATCAGTAGTGCGCGGAAAGGTTACTCATATATTTGTGAACGTCATGCTGAACGTACGCTAACGTGTGCTAAACATATGTTGAACGTATGACTGAACGCGGTGTTAAAGGGGCGATTTTCCGCGAAATTGTCCGAAAAAAACGCAAAAATGTCCGCATTGTATCTTGACAGGCAATAGAAACTGTGCTATAATGAAACACGATTCAGATGGGAATTCTGTCGCAGGCAGATGTTGCGACGGGGCAAAATAAGGGACAGGAGAGAGTAATATGGAGATAGCTATCATCGCACATGACATGAAAAAGGAACTGATGACACAGTTTTGTATTGCTTATTGCGGTATTCTCAGTAAGCATAATCTTTGCGCGACAAGTATCACCGCAAAGTATATTTCAGAGGCGACTGGCTTGAAGATTGAGCGACTTCTGACCGGGGAGCAGGGCGGTGAACAGCAAATCGCTTCCCGAATTGCCTACAACGAAATTGATGTGCTGATTGATTTCCGTGACACAAGACCGTCTGCTGTGTTTGATGACGAAGAACATGAGCTTTTGCGGATGTGTGATCTTTACAATGTGCCGGTTGCAACCAATATTGCGACTGCCGAGGTACTGATTATGGCACTTGAGAGAGGCGATCTTGACTGGCGCGAGATTGTGAATCCCCGTTCGGACTACAATCGGCGGAAGAACCTTCGCTGAAGGGCGTTTGTAAGACCCGAAAAGCGAAAAGATAAAGCGGGAGAATATGTCGTTCTGTTTCGACACGCACAGAGAGAAGGCGGTTGGTGTAAGCCTTTGGTGCGGATAGGACGGTACCATCTCTTTGATCCAATCGGATAAATGAAGTGAAAAGCACGGGTGGAACCGTGCGTCTGTCACAGGCGCACCCCGGCATCGGATGGATTGGCTGACAGCCGTCCGCGAAGCCGGGGTGTGCTTTTCTTTTTTAACTTGATATTGCAAGGCATTACCGTGCAGTCCGCGCAGCGCAACTGCGCCGTTGAAATTACGCGGTGAAGCATTAAGTTGCAGATAAACAACAGAAAATCGGAGGATATTCAAATGAAAATCAGATTCGGAGAAAAAGAAATCCAAGCCGATGCACCCATAACGGTGTATGATGCGGCAAAAGAGGCAGAATTGATCGACCGTTCGGTGTTGGCGGCAACGGTGAACGGCAAGGTTTGCGCATTGACACAGGTGTTGGACAGTGATGCGGATGTCCGCCTTCTGACGTTTATGGACGAAGAAGGAAAACATGTATTCTGCCACACGGCGTCGCATATTCTTGCGCAGGCGGTCAAGCGCTTGTTCCCGCAGGCGAAGTTGACGATCGGTCCTGCCATTGAGAACGGCTTTTATTACGACATTGACAGCGACACGCCGTTTACTCCCGAGATTTTGAAAAAATTAGAGGAGGAAATGAAGCACATAGTCAAGGAAAACCTCAAGATTGAGCGGTTTGAATTGCCGCGCGCCGAGGCAATTGCGCTGATGCAGGAAAAAGAGGAGCCTTACAAAGTGCAGCTCATTGAAGAATTGCCGGCGGATGCAGTGATCAGTTTTTACCGCCAGGGCGAGTTTACCGATCTGTGCGCAGGACCGCATCTGTTTTCGACCGGTCTTGTCAAGGCATTTAAGCTGACGCAATGCACGGGCGCTTATTGGAAGGGCGACCAGAAGAACAAACAATTACAGCGTATTTACGGTATTGCATATCCCACAAAGGATGAAATGAATGCGTTCCTTGCGCAGCAGGAAGAAGCCAGAAAGCGCGACCACAACAAGATCGGCAGAGAGCTTGAATATTTCACAACGGTGGATCTGATCGGTCAGGGATTGCCCGTTATCCTTCCCAAGGGCTCCCGCGTCATTCAGACGCTTCAAAGATGGGTGGAAGACGTCGAACAGAGCAGAGGATATTTGTTGACCAAAACGCCTTTGATGGCAAAGCGTGAGTTCTTTAAGATTTCCGGACACTGGGATCATTACCTGGACGGCATGTTTGTTATGGGTGACCCGGATGATTATTCCAAAGAGTGCTTTGCGCTCCGTCCGATGACTTGCCCGTTCCAGTATCAGGTGTTTTTGAATAAAAAGCGCTCCTACCGGGATCTGCCCATGCGTTTGGGCGAGACGTCCACACTGTTCCGCAACGAGGATTCGGGAGAGATGCACGGACTGATCCGTGTCCGCCAGTTTACCATTTCCGAGGGGCATTTGATTTTGCGTCCCGAGCAGTTGGCAGAAGAATTCAAGGGTTGCCTGGATCTTGCCAAGTACTGTCTGGAAACGGTCGGTTTGTGGGAGGACTGCTCCTTCCGCTTCTCGCAGTGGGATCCCAACCGGAAGGATAAGTATGAGGGGACCCCGGAGCAGTGGGACCATGCACAGGGTGTTATGAAGGAATTGCTGGATCACTATCTCGGCGCGGACAACTACAAGATCGGCATTGATGAAGCGGCGTTCTACGGACCGAAGCTGGATATTCAGTGCAAAAACGTATTCGGAAAAGAGGATACCATCGTTACCATTCAGATCGATATGTTGCTTGCCAAAAAGTTTGGCATGGAATATGTTGATTCCGATAATACGCTCAAAACGCCGTATATCATTCACCGCACGTCGCTTGGCTGCTATGAACGTACACTGGCGCTGCTGCTCGAAAAGTACGCAGGTGCGCTGCCAATGGGGATGGCGG
>FR890542.1:0-1471 GCA_000433415.1 Clostridium sp. CAG:448 | reverse complement strand
GAGCAGGTCGCTTATTGCGACGCGTTCGCACAGCGGTGCGCGAATGCCGGTATGCGCGTAAGCGTCGATAAGAGCAACAATACCATTGGATATAAAATCCGGTCTGCACAGCAGGAAAAGGTTCCTTATATGCTGATTGTCGGTGCCAAGGAGGTTGAAAACAACACGCTTGCCGTCCGTTCCCGCAAATATGCGGATCTTGGCAGCATGAGCGGGGATGAATTCTTCGCAAAGGCACAAAAAGAGATTGCAGAAAAGAGCAAAGATAACTGACTTATGAATACCGGGCGGTAGAGTCTTTGACTTTACTGCCCGATAGTTTTTTGAATTTTGAAGCCGGAAAACATTTTTTGCAAGAGGGTGATGGCGGACGGTTGGATGCCTGCGTCGGGTGACCGGACAGGCTTTTTTGCATGAATTTGTCAAATTCCGGGCAGAGGACTTGACGGCGCTTGGAATATATGGTACAATGAGAGAAATCAATGTATTTGAACGACAACAGATATGGAGCATGGTATGACAAAAATCAGAAGGTTTCATGGCGGTGTCCACCCGGCAGGGCACAAAGAGGATACAGCGGCGGAAAAAATCCGCCGCCTTTTGCCGGATCGAACATTGACATATCCGCTATCTCAACACATCGGCGCAGGTGCGCGCGTATGCGTTACTGTGGGTGAGCGGGTCAGACGGGGACAGATGCTTGCGGAAGCGCAGGGAAATGTATCTGCCCCGATTCATTGTGCCGTATCGGGAACGGTCAAAGCCATCGGACCTGTTATGACCGCACGCGGGGAAAAAGCGGAATCGATTACGGTGGAAAATGACGAGGTTTACGATACTGTGCCCGGATACGGCGAGGAACGTGACGTTTCTTCCTTAACGCCGGAGGAGATCATTGCGGGTATCAGGGATGCGGGGATTGTCGGATTGGGAGGTGCCGGCTTCCCGATGCATGTCAAACTTGCGGTGCGTGAACCGGAGAAAATCCGCACACTGATTGTAAACGGCGCCGAATGTGAGCCGTATCTGACGTGCGATTACCGGCTGATGCTGGAGCGCGGGGAGGCGCTGTGCCGCGGACTGCTCCTGCTATTGCGTCTGTATCCCAATGCGGAGGCAGTGATTGCGCTGGAGGACAACAAACGCGATGCGGCGGCGCATCTGCGCGATGTCGTGGCATGTGAAAAGCGTATTCGTGTTGCCCTCTTGCCGACGCGGTATCCGCAGGGCGGCGAACATATGCTGATTTATGCACTGACCGGGGAACGGATCAGGACCGGGCAGCTGCCCGCAGATGTCGGATGTGTGGTGGTAAATGTGGCTTCTGTCATTGCGGCGGATGACGCGTTGGAACGCAGTATGCCGTTGACCGAGCGGGTGATGACCGTTTGCGGTGATGCGGTGGCAGAACCGGGCAACTTCCTTGTCAGCATCGGGGATTCTTTTCGGCATGTGCTGCATGCCGCCGGCG
>FR890541.1:8605-15623 GCA_000433415.1 Clostridium sp. CAG:448 | reverse complement strand
CAGTTCGCCCTGTGCGCCGGGGCAATCGGAAAGATTCAGAAACAGGGTCTGTTCATGATCCGCGCGGTGCAGCACAAAGGTTTTCCGGTTTTCCGGCAGATACGCCGCATCCCCCTCGGTACAAAAACCGACCGTCAGAGAAAGTTCCGGAACGTCGGCGGACATGCGCAGAAGCAGGGTGTTTTTGACCGGCAGGAACACATCGCAAACGGTATCCTGCGCGTCCGTCAGATCGGGCAGGGAAACCGTGGCATCGGCGCCGCATGCAAGCGTCAGCACACCGTCCAGATGCTGTACGGTTGCGTTCTGCGCGGTGAAAAGCGTCTCCATGCCGCTGCCTTTAAGGGTGAAATCCACCTCCATGCCCGCATAGACCGTATCCAGCTTCATCACGCGCTGCCACTGCTCTGCCTTCTCGCAGATATGATAAGTAAAGCGGATGCCGTCCACCGCGCCGAGCATGCGTTCACCGGAAAAGTTGGCAAAAATCCGGTTGAAGCCGTAATCGGTCAGCTGCACCGTCCGGCTGACCGCGTCGTCCGCGGAAAGCAGCGTCACGGTCAGGTAAGAGCGGCTGATCAGGAGCGGGTCCGGGCGTTCCACAAAAAACTTGTTCTCTTTGACATCGGAAAAATACTGACTGTCCCGTTCCCCGTCATAGGCAGAAAACGCAAAGGTCAACGTCGGGGTCTTTTGCAGGGAAAGCGGTTGCGGGAAGCGATAGGAAAACGAAAGCGTATGTGCGGCGGAGCCGTCCGGCAGGGATGCCGCGTGCAGGCGCAGGGCGTTTGTTCCGCGGCTGACAAGGTCCTGCGGAAGCGCACAGATTTCGGCACCGTCCAGTCCTTCGTTCAGCGAAATGCGGGACAATACGTCCCCGTCGGAAAAATCAATCAGCTCCGCCCGGTTCGTCAGGTATAGTCTGCGGTTGGCAACCGCATTTTTGGACACGGGAATCATGGGAATCATAGGAATCATCCTCCTTGCTGTTTTCGGCAACGCCCGAAAACAAACGCCGCCTTTTGTTCCATTATACCGCAAAGTGCCTGCCTTGTAAAGACGGTTGCGAAAAAAAAACGACTGTCCGGCATGCAAAATAAAACGTATTTCCTGCTCCCTTTGCCCGGAAAACAAAAAAGGAGGGCTTGTCCGTTTCATCGAAACGATCAAACCCTCCGTGTAACCCGGCGGATGGTTGCCTTACCTGCCTTATCCCTTTTTCAAAAGAAGAAAATGCGCTTGCAAGCATTCCCTCCACCCGAGCCCCGCTTTACGGATTATCTGCAAATGACATCACAGGGAATATTGAAAATTTTCGCGACCTTGAGGATGGTGTCGATATGGCGTCCGACAGCGGCAGCCATATGGTGGGTCGGTCCTGCCTCGCTCCAGCGATTGCAGAATTCACGGGCACCGCAGGAGAAGCGTGTACGCATATTCGTATCGCCGAACGTGAAGATCGGACCGTCCTCGTTTACGCCCTCGGCGACAACAAACTTGAAGTTGCCGTCCTTATCCTGCGTGATTGCGAGATAGGTGATGTCTCCCACGGGAGGATAGAACTGCGTCAGGTATCCGCCGCCCGTCTTGCCGTGGAACACGGGAACGATCTTCATAGTGGGTTTCTTGTTAACGGAAATATCGGCGTCACCGGAACCGGAGTGACCGATGATGCAAATGTCCTCGTTGAAGTCGATGGAGTACATCTCGGAGAGCTGACCTGTGCCGGCAATGGTCTTGAGAATGCTCATTGCCATGGCAACCTTGATGTCGCCCTCAACGGCGCACGCGGTGCCCTGTTTGATCAGCATGGAGAATGCGGGAATCAGCATGGAGTCCAGAACGCCTGCCTGTCCCTTTGCATAGCCGTCGTAGTGAGAAGCGACAAAGCCGAGCTGCTCGTCCTTGACCCACTCCTCAAAGGCAACGACGTATTTCGCCATTTCCCATACGGTTTCGACGGTTGCGCCGCCCTCGATGTCAAAGGTGTTGATGATGTCCTCTGCCTTTGCACGGATTGCGTTCTCGTCGGTGATATGATCGGCGATTGCCCACATCTTTTCCCAATCGAACTGCTTGGTGTAGAGGAACATTCTGTTGTAAAGGTTGGTTTCGTCTATGTAGAGGTCCATCATGCCGGGGTACGGTCTACCAATCTGGGCAAGGTTGGTTTCGCGGAATCTTCTTCTGACCTGCGCCGCACGGCACCAATCCTCGATTTCGGCGGCAACGTACGGGTCTCCGCCTTCCACAACGCCCGTGATGACGGCGTGGCGCTTGCCTGCTCTTTCCAGATCCGCAACCGCTTCACCCACTGCGCCGCAGGCGTACAGCTCGCCGAGCCACTTGGGAATGTCGGTATGTGCGTAATCGGGCGCCTTGAGCTTCTGGACGTTGACAATGACAACGGGAACGTCAAGGTCTCTGATGGCGGGAAGGACGTTATAGGACGTGGCGTATGTGAGCATCTGCAAAAACACAAGGTCCACATCAGCCGCGCGGAACTTATCGCCCGCAACCATGGACTGTTCTTTGGTTGTTACCATCCCGCCGTCAATGATCTCGACCGTATCGGGAAGTGTTTTTTTGAACGCCTCGTACTGCGCCTGGAATTCGGGCACGAGGGAGGGAAACTGCGGAAGATATGCGCCCAGCGCAATCGAAAATACGCCGATTCTGGCTTTTGTGTTTACTAACATTTGGTTTGTGTCCTCCATACTTTGATATTGACGGCTTTCATCAAGCTTTTCCCGTCTATTATACATGATAATTCTGCTTTTTGCAATGGGTTTCGGAAATTTTACCGGAAAAACCAAAGCGGCATTCCTTTTGCCCGTTACCGGTCACGAGGCGGTCAGTTTTGTAAAGGTCACGGTTGTATTGCCCAGAAGGTAATCCGCGATCTTACTGTAAAGAGCGGATTCGCGGAGCTGTGATTTTCCCATCAGTTTCTCGATGTCTTCTTCGGTATAGCCGTAGATACTGTACATATCAGCGTAGTATTTCAGCTCTGCCCGGTACTCCTCGTCGCTGACCTGTTCCATGCCCTCTTTACGCGCGATGGTGTGGAAGAGCAGATTCTGCATCACGGCTTCTCTGCACCTTTTGTCAAATTCCGTTCTCCAGTCGTCGCCTTCCTCCAGTCCCATATACTCGACGGCAAAGACATCGAAATTTTCATATTTTTTATATCCGTAGTAAGCGACGCTCTGCTGGTTATAATACGCATACGCCTGCTCGAACTGATCCATATACTGCTTGTAATAGTAGTCGTACTCGATCTGCGGAATCTCCTTGACCGTGCAAAACGTATACAGCTTCTCCCACACGGCGCTGATCTTTGCATTCTTCAGGTCATCCTCTATGTTTTCGACCAACTGCTTGCGAATTTCCGACTCGAACTCCGCCTTCAGCTCCCCGTCCTCGTAAACCTTCTTTTTCGCCTCATATTTCAGCGTACCGGTAATGAACGAATCGTCGTAGGCGGGAAGGATATACTTGTCCACCGACACGACATACAGCTCAAAGGTTGCCTCCTTGCCGCCCAATTTCTTGTTATAGTTGGCAGGGAACGTGACCTTGATGGAGGTCATCCGGTCCTCGGAAGTGGTATTGGGGACAATGCCGATCATGGCATCCTCAAATCCTGGGATAAATCTGCCCGACCCGATCTCCAGCTCCGCGGGCGTGTCATACTTCTCGGGCAGGTAGGAACCGCCCTCAAAAGCCTCGCCGTCGATAGTTCCGCGGTAATAAAAGTGCACCACATCCCCCAGTGCGATCGGCTGATCCGTCACACCGACGGCACCGGTGTCCGCCGTCTTGTTTTTCAGGCGCAGGCTGTTGATATAATCCTCCACATCGTCGTCGCCGATGACAAATTCATCGCTGACCGTCACTTCAATCGTCGCATAATCCTCGCGGTCGATGGAGAGATAGCGGTCCATATCCTCGCCGAAGTAGTCCAGGCGCGGCATGGTCGTTTCTTCTTCCGTATCTGTTGTTGCGGCAGTGCCGGAACCCGTTTGAGCGGTGGTGTCCGCACTTCCGGTCGTTTCCTGCTCCTTGTTGCCGAAGAACTGACAGGAGCAAAATACCACCATCAGGAACAGCGCCGACAGGATCAAAACCAATTTCTTCATGTTATCCTCTTTCTGCGTTTTCAAGCACGCTCTTGATAGGGGTAGTCTAACATATTATCGTGTCCATTTCAAGTACATTTCATGAACATTTCGGCGGGATTCGCGTGCAAAGAACAAAAAATGCGCCGGAGCACTTGACAGAAAAACAAGCATGTGCTACAATAGGTGTAACAAAAAGAACGGAGGTATTTCTCATGAAAAAATGGACCAAATTCGGGCTTTTTGCCGGCGGTGTTCTGTTCGGCACAGCGGGGATCAAAATCCTTTCCGGCAGAACTGCCAAAAAGGTGTACACCCACGCAACGGCTGCTACACTGCGCGCGGCTGACGACGTGATGAAAACGGCAACCAAGGTGAAAGAAGAGGCAGGCGACATTCTGGCTGATGCAAAGAAGCTGAACGAAACTTATGCCGCAATGGACGCCAAAGAGGTCATTGAAGACACTGCCGAAAACAAATAACCCGAGGTGCCGCCGATGACGTTTTCGGCGGCATCTGCTGTCATGGGCGGCGGGAACCCGCCGCAACCGAAATCGAGGAAATCTGTTAATTATGAAGTGTATTATTCTGTACGACGCCGCGGGACGTATGCGGATCCATGCGGCGTTGCCTCACATGAGTCTTTCCCAGGCGGATATTCTGGAATACTATCTGCGGGCGCTTGACGGTGTGTCCGCCGTATCTGTCTATGACCGCACCTGCGACGCGGTGATCACATACTCCTGCGCACGGGCAGATCTTGTCCGCGCGCTTGCCGCCTTTGCCTTTACCGAGGAAACGGCGGCGCTTGTCCCGGCGCATACGGGGCGGGCACTGAACCGCGAATTTCAGAACAAACTGCTCCTGACCGTCACCCGCCGCTATCTGCGGCGCTGGTTTCTGCCGCAACCGATCCGTATGGCGCTGACCGTATTCAACGCCGTCAGGTATATATGGAAGGGGCTGAAATGTCTTTTGCGCGGCAAAATCGAGGTCCCGGTGCTGGATGCGACGGCGATCACGGTCTCGTTGATCCGCGGCGATTTCGACACGGCTTCCTCCATCATGTTCTTATTGCGGATCGGCGAATTACTGGAAGACTGGACACACCGCAAATCCGTGGCGGATCTGGCAAGCACCATGTCACTGGGCGTGGACAAGGTCTGGCTGAAGGTGGGCGACACGGAGGTGCTCACCCCCATCGGCGAGGTCCGCACGGGCGACTGCGTTGTGGTGCGCACCGGGCATATGATCCCGCTGGACGGCAGAGTCGTGGCGGGAGAGATGTCGGTCAACCAGGCATCCATGACCGGAGAGTCCTGTGCGGTTCGCAAATCCGTCGGCGCTCCGGTGTATGCCGGCACGGTGGTGGAGGACGGCGAATGCACGGTCCGGATCGAAAAAGCAGCCGGCGACGGACGCTACGACCGGATTGTCCACATGATCGAGGAATCCGAAAAGCTCAAATCAGCAACCGAGGACAAGGCATCTCATCTGGCGGACAAGCTGGTCCCCTACAGTCTCGGCGCAACGCTGTTGACCTACCTGATCACGCGCAATCCCGTCAAGGCGACCGCCATCCTGATGGTGGATTACTCCTGCGCGCTCAAACTGTCCATGCCGGTTGCCGTGCTGTCTGCCATGCGCGAGGGCAATCTGCACCATATCTCCTTCAAGGGCGGCAAGTTCCTGGAAGCGGTTGCGGCGGCGGATACCATTGTCTTTGACAAGACCGGTACGCTGACCTATGCCACTCCGCATCTTGCCGGCATCGTTCCCTTCACCGGACGGGAGGAAAACGAAATCCTGCGCGTTGCCGCCTGCCTGGAGGAGCACTACCCGCACTCCATCGCTCTGGCGGTCGTCAATGAGGCGGCAAGGCGCGGCATTGATCACGAGGAGTGCCATTCGTCGGTGGAATACATCGTTGCGCACGGCATTCTGGGCATGGTCAACGGGCACCGCGTGGCAATCGGCAGTCACCACTATATTTTTGAGGACGAGCACTGCGTCATTCCCGACCGGGAAAAATTCGACGCACTGCCGGACACCTGTTCGCACCTCTATATGGCGGAGGACGGCGTTCTGATTGCGGTATTGCTGATCGAGGATCCGATCAAGCCGGAAGCGCCGGCGGGGGGTGTGGGGCGGTTATGGACGGTCTGCGCCGCGCCGGATTCTCCCACATCGTCATGATGACGGGCGACAGCGACCGTACCGCGCGTGCGGTTGCGGTGGCAGTCGGCGTGGATCGCTACTACTCCGAGGTTCTGCCCGAGGACAAAGCCGCATTTGTGCGCACCATGCGCGGTGAGGGGCACAAAGTGATCATGATCGGGGACGGCGTCAACGATGCACCCGCGCTGTCGGAAGCAGACGTCGGCATTGCCGTCAACAGCGGTGCCGCCATTGCGCGCGAGATTGCCGATGTCACCATTACCACGGACGATCTGTCCGCACTGATCACCATGAAACAGCTCTCCGTTGCCGCCATGAAACGGATCCACGGCAATTACCGCCGCATCATGTCCTTCAATACTGCGCTGATCGTGTTGGGTCTTGTCGGCGTGCTTCCCCCCGCCACATCGGCGCTGCTGCACAATCTGTCCACACTGGCAATCGGACTCAAGAGCATGACCAACCTTTTGCCTACGCAGAAAAGTATGCCTGAGGCATCACCCGCCGCGGACAGTGTTCAGTAACACCGCCACACCGCGTCAGGCGGAAAAGGCACCAGGTCAATCGGCGCGATGTCAAACGGCAGAAGGCAGCCGGTTCTGCCGCGCCGATGCATGCGGCAGACGGCACGGGCAAAGGCGGTCATGACACTGCCGGTGAAGGCGGGATTGTCGCCGAGGCGGAGGCGGCAGAAAAGCGGCTGTCCGAATCCACCCGCC
>FR890541.1:8204-8581 GCA_000433415.1 Clostridium sp. CAG:448 | reverse complement strand
CCGTTCCGGAACACATATCCCCCGGGCGGATACCCCTGCGGCAACTGCTCCGGGGTAACAAACCGCACCTCGGTCTGCTGCCCGGCAAAATAATGCGGAATGGCGCGAATCTGCGCGGCAATGCGCGCCCGGTCGGCGTCCGGCGCAGCCACAACAGAGCAGATCCGCCTGTGTTGCGCATAACAGCGCTCCCCTGCCTTGGCATCGGCAAGCGCCTGCGGGTCCGGTACGGTTTCGGCACGGGCATCCAGGACGCCGGGCACGCGACGTGCCGCCTCGGAATGCCCCTGGCTGATGCCGCGCCCCCAGAAGGTTGCTCCCTCGCCGTCCGGCAGGACGGCTTCCCCGAGCAGGCGCATGACGGAGAACACACCGGG
>FR890541.1:3396-8192 GCA_000433415.1 Clostridium sp. CAG:448 | reverse complement strand
GGATCCCATCCGGCGCCGATCAGCGACAAATGCCCGCTCGCCTGTGCCGCGGCGTTCACGGCACCGAAATGCGCCTGCGCGGTTGCATGGGTATCGAAGCTGTCGATGGTGTTGCAGACCGAGGAGAGCGCCGGGGTCAGCCGCGGGAGATCCCGCTCACTCCCTGCGCAGAGCAACACCGCGTCAAATTCCGCCGCATACGACGCAAACGCATCTGCCGGGTAGACCGCGGACAGTGCCTGCGTGCGTACCTGGTCTGGTCGGTGCGTAAAAACACCGCCGAGTTCCAGATCTGCCGCGCGCATCACCGCCGCTTCCACACCCTTCCCCAGATTTCCGTAGCCGTAGATTGCCACACGGAACCGTTCGCCGTCAATCTTTTTCATGCTCTCACCTTCTTTCCGTACAGCATATGCAGTTACGGCAAAGCGGGTGAAAAAAAGCTCCTGTCCGTTGCGGATAGGAGCTTTTCGATATTGATGAGGTTTGAAATCGCGTCAGCCGTTCTCTGCGGGAGAGGCGTTTTCGGTTGCTTGGGATTCTGCGTTTGCTTCTTCCTGCGCTTTTTCCGCATCCCGTTTTGCGTACACGCGGCGCATGACGAAGTACAACACAACGCCGCCGATGACGGTCAGGATCGACCAGAACTGCGACGGAGACAGAACGCCGAGGAACTTGCCGCGGTCATCGCCACGCAGAAACTCAATCAGAAAACGGAATATACCGTAGGAAACCATATAAAGACTCATGTTGTGCCGGTAGTGGTAGCGCAGCAGAAGCACCGAGCAGACTCCGAACATGACAAACAGGAATGCCGCCTCGTACAGTTGGGTCGGGTGAACGGGGTTGGGAAGATTGGGGAACTTGACGGCAAGGAAGAAATCCGTCTCTTTGCCGTAGCAGCAGCCGGCAAAGAAGCAGCCGATCCGCCCGAATCCGTGCGCAACCAGGATACAGCAAGGAATCAGTGAGAGCACATCGGAAAAGTGCGTCCCTTGGCGGAATTTGCGGAACAGTGCGTAAAACAGGAAGAACAGTGCCGTTCCGCCCACCATGCCACCCATGAAGGTGATACCGCCGCTCAGGTGAAATCCATTTTCCGGGTGTTCCAGATAATCATAAAACGCCTGCGTCAGCGCGGCACAGCCGAAGCCAAGCACAATCGACACAATGGCATCATAGTAAACAAAATCCAAGAGTTTGGAATTGATTTTCAGCTTTTTTCCATAGCCGTACAGGACAAGAAACGCCGCAAGAACACCAACGGCAATCATGATCCCATACATGTGAACTTTCCAGAAAAGTGGATTCGGTAACATGCTCTTTTCGTCCTCCGTTTGTTTGAACTGTCCCTATTATAGCACACCTTTGTGCATTTGTAAAGACAGAAGCCGCAATTCCCTGTTTTTTCTGCATATTCCTTTTTTCTCCCCGCGACGTCATCTGTTTTGCGCGGAGATTTTTTGTTTTTTTTCGGAAATAGGACTTGACAAATTTCCATTTTATGATATACTATAAACACGACGGGGCATTAGCGCAGTTGGGAGCGCACAACACTGGCAGTGTTGGGGTCAGGGGTTCGAATCCCCTATGCTCCATCCGAACGATCAATCCGAACCCTTTGCTGTTTCGCCGGGGGAGCGGATTGATTTTTTCAGTTATTATCTATCCTCAATCAGAAAGTAAAAATGCCGCCGTGGACATCCTTGCGGGTGCACACAGCGGCGATTTTTTTTGCGGTTGGTTACGGTCGGATTCCCTTGCGGCACTCAGTCTCTGCGGCGTCTGCCGAAGATGGCAAGCACGTAAAGCAGAAAACGCAGGAAATAGACCATCGAGGTCAGGAGCGACGCCAGGTAGGTCAGCGCTGCCGCGGACAAAACTTTTTTGGCACCCGGCAGCTCGTCCTGGGTCAGAATACCCTCCGCAACCAGCATTTTGCCGGCGCGTCGGCTTGCATCCAACTCCACCGGCAGAGTCACCAGGGCAAACAGGAATGCACTGCCGTACAGCAGAACGCCTACCATGGCGACATAGAATCCGACGTCGGGATTGGTGCTGAAAGCAAACAGATCCAAAAGAAGTCCGATCAGCACCAGGGGCATGGCAAGCCAGGAACCGAAGTTCACAACGGGAACCAGCGCAGTGCGGACGCGATAAAAAAGGTAGCCCTCCTGCTTCTGCATGACGTGTCCGATTTCGTGTGCCGCGACTGCGACTGCCGCGACCGAGCTGTTTCCGTAGGTGCTCTCGGACAGATTGACGATCTGTTTGGACGGGTGGTAATGGTCGGTCAGGTTTCCGCTGATCCGCCCCACGGCAATGCCCGTAACGCCGTTGGCACGCATCAGGCGCGTTGCCGTATCGTATCCGGTTGCGCCGGAACGGCACATGACTTTGGCATACTTGGCGTAGGCAGAATGCACCTTTGCACTGGCAACCAACGAGAAAATCATACAGGCAAAAATCGCCAAGAGAAACCACATATACGTAATGATATCCATTTTTTCCTTCTCTCCTCCTGTGGTCGGACTGTATCAAACCGGGGCTGACCGTGACCGGACGCCCCGAGACGGTTTTACTGGTTTTATTGTACCACGAAATTGTGTACTTGTCAACAACCAATCTGAATTTTCTGTGAAAACCGCAGCTCTCTGCCCGCGCGGGGGGCGGGTGAGTGCTTGACAAATGCGTCGTTTTATGTTATGATGGATAAGGAAAAGAACGGAAACAAAGGAGTGGATCGGATGGCACAGGAAAAGAAAGCATACGGCGACAACAGTATTACAGCCCTGAAGGGCGCGGACCGTGTCCGGAAACGTCCGTCGGTTATTTTCGGCTCGGACGGACTGGAGGGGTGCGAGCACTCCTACTTTGAAATTCTTGCCAATGCCGTGGATGAAGCGCACGAGGGGCACGGAAACGTCATTACGACCACCGTCTGGCCAGACCACACCATTGAGGTCATCGATCGCGGCAGAGGGGTGCCGCTCGGGTGGAACGAGAAGGAACAGCAATGGAACTGGTTCTTAATCTACTGCGAGCTTTATGCGGGCGGCAAATACGAGAACAACTCAGGCAAGTCCGCCTACGAATATTCCCTGGGTCTGAACGGTTTGGGAGCCTGCGCCACGCAGTACAGCTCGGAATTCATGGATGTCACCTCGTACGACGGGAAATTTATGCGTCAGATTCATTTCAAGCGCGGCGAACCGATCAGCGAACTGGAAGAGCGCCCGCTCGGTCCGAAGGAGAAGACGACCGGGACGGTCATTCGCTGGCGCCCCGACCGGGAAGTTTTTACCGACGTTGCCATTCCGCCCGAATTCTTCAAAGACGTATTGCACCGGCAGGCGGTGGTCAACGCAGGGGTGCACTTTGTTCTGCGCATCATGGACAAGGCAGGCAAGGCGGAGGAACAGGAATTCTTCTATGAAAACGGCATTTCCGACTACATCACGGAAACCGTCGGGGAGAACAGTCTGACATCTCCGGTGCTTTGGCACCTGGAAACGCAGGGGCGTGATCGGGAGGACAAGCCGGAGTACAAGCTGAAGGCGGACATCTCCTTCTGCTTCTCCAATACCGTCAAAATGATGGAATACTACCACAACTCCAGTTTTTTGGAGTACGGCGGCTCTCCGGACCGTGCGGTCAAGAGCGCTTTTACCTATGAAATCGACAAATACCTGCGGAATGCCGGCAAATACAACAAAACCGAAGCGCGCATTACCTTTGCGGACATTGCGGACTGTTTGGTCATTGTCATCAACAGCTCCTCTACCATGGCGTCCTACGAGAACCAGACCAAAAAGTCCATCACCAACACCTTTATCTATGAAGCCCTGAACGACTTCATGCGGCAGCAGTTGGATATTTATTTTCTGGAGCACCCCACCGAGACCGAAATCTTTGCCAATCAGGTGCTGGTCAACAAGCGGAGCCGTGAAACGGCGGAGGCAACCAAGCTCAACGTCAAGAAAAAGCTGACCGGGACATTGGACATCGGCAACCGCGTGGAAAAATTCGTCAACTGCCGCTCCAAGGATCCCAACGTGCGGGAGCTGTACATTGTGGAGGGCGACTCTGCGCTGACCTCCTGTAAGCTGGCACGGAAAGCCGAGTTTCAGGCGATCATTCCGGTTCGCGGAAAGACACTGAACTGCCTGAAGGCGGATTACGAGCGGATTTTCAAAAACGACATCATCACTGACCTGTTACGCGTCATCGGCTGTGGGGTTGAGATCAAGGGAAAGATCAAGACCGACCTTGCCGCCTTTGACTACGATCTGCTGCGGTGGTCGAAAATCATCATCTGCACCGATGCGGACGAGGACGGGTTCCAGATCCGCACGCTGCTCCTGACACTGTTCTACCGCCTGCTACCTACCCTTCTGGAAAAGGGACGGGTCTTTATTGCCGAATCGCCCCTGTTTGAAATCAAAACCAAGGACGAAACTTATTTTGCGTATGACGAATTTGAGAAAGCGGATATTCTGCGGAAATTGGGCAACAAGAGGTACACCATGCACCGGTCAAAGGGTCTTGGCGAAAACGAACCGGAAATGATGTCCCGCACAACCATGGATCCCCGCACGCGCCGGCTGATCGCCGTCACTCCCACCGATGCCAAACGGACGGAGTGGATCTTTGAAACGCTGCTTGGCGATGATCTTTCGGCGCGAAAAGTGTTTATTGCGGAGCACGGCAGTCAGTATATCAAGGACGCCGACATTTAATCTTTCCCTGTTTCACCGACTTCCTCCGCTTTTTCCTCTTTCGGCTGCTACAAAAGC
>FR890541.1:0-3327 GCA_000433415.1 Clostridium sp. CAG:448 | reverse complement strand
GTTCCGTTGTCAGAACAGAAGATATACAGACGGACTTAGTCCTTCTTCTTCAGGCAAACGCCAGCCAGAGAAATGGTAGCAATCAGTGCCAGTGCACCGCCGACAACGCTTCCGCAGCCGCTCTTTTTTTCGGAACCCTTGGTGGTTTCCTCGGAGGAACCTGCAACAGTTGTTTCGCCAGCCGCAGCAGTGGTGCCCTCATTCTTCTTGGTATCGTCAGCCTTGGTGGTAACCTCACCAACGGTTTGGTGGTAACCTCCCCAACGGTGGTTTCCGCACCCTTTGTGGTCTCGCCCTCTGTGGGGACTTCAATCTCAGCCTCACCGTTCAGCTTCAGGGTAGCGCCGGAGTTTTCCGGGAACCAGCCATCATCGCCAACCGGATTGGAATTGAAGGTGCCGATTGCGTTCACGATTCCAACGGAAGTGCTGCCATCATCAGCGGTGATTGTACCATAGTCCAGGTAACAGATCAGCATGTTCAGAATCAGCGGATGATCAGCGTCGAACTTGAAATCCATGGTGCTGGAATCATACGCTTCGCCGTACTGCAGTTTGGTCTTGACGTCGTTGAAGAGCATCTGGAGAGGCATTGCAATTTCTGCCATCCAGCCGCTTCCGTCTTCCATCTTCTTGCAACCGCCCTGAATCTTGTGGCTTGCAAATTCCGCATCAGTGCGCTCGTCATTCGTGGTCGGCTCCAATTCGCCGTCGCTTCTGATCACGTAGTCGATTTCGGAGTTGTTATCATAGATGCACTGTACGGTCATATCAATGACGCCGTCTTCCTGATAACCGAAGGAGTAGAATACCGCACGGTCAAAACCTTCGGTCTTGCCGCAGAGCTGGTTGAAGTCAAGCTGAATCTGGAATGCGTCACCCTTCTGGTATCCGCCCTTTTCGTTGGCAATTACTTCGGGATCGTAAATCTTGAATGCAAGGTAGAAGTTCCTTGCATCGGATGTAAAGTACATGGAAATCTTCCAGTCATCGGAAACGGAACCTACCCACGCAGCGAAGTTGTACTTATCAAGTGTCACTTCCGTGAATCCTGCAGTCTGCCAATCGGAAACGTCACCGTCCATGACCAACTGGCTCACCTTGTCACCGCCGAAGTCTGCGGCTACTTCACCGACTGCCTTCCAGCCATCCACGGTGTCAGCGGAAACGAGCATCACACCCAGGGACAGGACCATAGCCAATGAAAGAACAATTGCTAAAATCTTTTTCATTGAAAAAACCTCCAATTCATTTTTTGCGGGCAGAATCACCTGCCCGATTTGGTATGTGTATAGTACACCCATTATATGAACACAATAAAGCAAAGAAATGAATAAACTATAAACATTTCAAAAATTGCTCGTACTTGCGCAAATCACGGCTTCCTGTTCCGTCATTTTGTACAAACCGGTCGCCTTCATTTTTACAGAGTCGACAGAACCCCTCCTGATTTACGCGGCAGAATCCAGGACGATGGAGCGGATATACATCACGTCTCCCTCCTTGCAGGAATCAAAGTAATCCAGGCGGATCTGATTGATAACACCCTGCCAACCCGGCTTATCTGCCAGTCTGACCGTCACGGTATGCCACTCCCCGTCCGCAATCAGCGTATACTTCTGTGAACGCGACTCAGCGGGTTCCGTGAAGTCCCCGGTGCAGAAGAAAATCTGACCGGTAAAGCTCCTGGCGGAAGCCTCTTTGGGAATCATATAGGTCAGAGTCACGGACACATAGTCCGCAGCGTCATATCCCGCCGTTCCGTAGTTCAGATAGACAAACGGATCCAAGGGCTTTGTGGGGGTCAATTTCAGAGCGCCGTCCGCAACGGACAATTCGGTATTGTTCCCCGGCTTGATGATATCCATGGCATGGCTGCCGTCCTCAAAGGTCAGATCGGTGTAATCGCGCGGCGCTGCCTTGCCGATTACTTTGACGTGAACGGTAAAGGATTTGCCTTCCATGGCGACAGTCACATCCGTTTCGCCGTTGGCAACCGCGTGCAGAATGCCCTTTGCATCCACGCGCACCACCTGCGAATCGTATCCGGTATAGGTTGCCATATTCCCGTAGACCTCCGCAAAGGAACCGTTGGCATAGCGGGCGATGCCCTTGATCTGCGGCAGATAGCTTGCCGTCATGTCACGGTCCAAAACAAAGCTGTCACGAATCAGAGGCGTCAGGCTTTCCAGATCCGTGGACTGATCCGGCACAACGATAACGCATACATAAGTAATCATTCCCTTCCAATGGACGGTGACGACCGTCTGCCCCGCGCCGACCACACGGATCTTTGCGGTGCCGTCCACGCATTCCACGACGTTCGGGTCATAGTCGGTATAGGTTACGTCCTTCATTTCCGTGGACGAAAGCGCCGTCCACGCGTCCTGGAAGGTCGTACATCTGTAGATTTTGAGACGCGCGCTTGCGTTGGAAGCCGGCACCCGCAGAATCTCGTTGTCCTTTGCGGTGATGGCAATCGGCTCCAACTGATCGGAGGTGCGCCCGTCGCGCCCGGAGGCAAGGTGCTGATTTTGTCCGTTCTTTTCGGAAAGATCAGGCTGATCGCCCAGGCTGACCGTGATGTCCTGGAAGCGTGTATTCCAGATGCCCCAGCCCTCACCGTACGCGTAACCGGCAAAGGTGGGGGTATCTTTGGCAATATGACCGTTCCGCGTCCCCGACATACCGGAGTTGTGGCAATACCAGATCACGTTCTTCTTGCAGATCTGCGTCGGCACAAATGTCAGCCCGTCGTCCGACTCCAAAAACAGCAGGTAGCTGTTGGCGCCCAGGCGCTGATCGGTGCAGATGGCAAGGAATTTGCCGTACTCTTCCACATATTTGACATCGATGGAATCGTTGGTGCCGGTGCCGATCGCCTCCCCGCGGAAGGTCATGGTTGCGGGCCAGTTGACATCGGTGGCATCGGCTGTGGAAACATAGGTCTTTCTGCCGTCGGAGCCGTCCCATGTATAGTATATGTAGAGTGTGCCGTTGAGTTCCACAAAACTCGGCTCTCCGGCGCCCCACAGTTCGGTTTCTTCGTCAAAGTAGACAATCGGCTGCGGCTGATCTCCGCCCCATCCGTTGCCGTTCCACTTCTCGAACGGTCCGTCCGGATTTTCGGAGCGCGCGACAAACACGCAGTTATCCTTCTGATTTTTGTTGACGGTGGAGGTATAGCCCAGGTAGTAATATCCGTTGAAATAGATCACGCCGGGGTCACAGCAGGACCAATGGTCCAGACCGTTCGGCGTCGGCTGCAGGACGACCCTCTCCTCGCTCCAGGTTTTGCCGTCCTCGGAATGGCGGTAGCTGATCCAGT
>FR890540.1 GCA_000433415.1 Clostridium sp. CAG:448 | reverse complement strand
ATGATTTGTCAAGCTTTTTTTGATGGGGATAATTACCGTATTTTTTATCACAAGGAAGATATTGATCGTTTATTTTATACATATTCCTATTTTCACACACAAATACTGTATCCAGCATCCTGCAAATGTGTAAAAACGGGGAGTGATTGTTTGATTACCATTTTTGTGCGAACGGTTCTGATTTATTTGCTGTTGCTTGTAACAATGCGGCTTATGGGAAAGCGGCAGTTGGGAGAATTGGAAATTTCCGATTTGATCACGACCTTTATGCTTTCCGAAATTGCTGCACTTCCTATCACGAACCAGGATATCCCGCTGTCTTTTGCAATCATTCCGATCTTAACGCTGATGTGCCTGGAGGTATTCCTTTCTGCGGCACTTCTCCATATTCCGATCTGCAAGCGTCTTCTTTCCACAAAGCCGGTCCTTTTGGTATATAAAGGAAAGATTCAGCGCACCGAATTACGCAAGACACGTATTTCCATGGAAGAACTGCTAAGCGAATTGCGGCAGCAAAGCATTGTGGACCCCGGACAGGTGGAATATGCAATTCTGGAGCAAAACGGAAAAATCAGCGTCATCGCAAAAGCGGCATTCCGGCAGCCAACCATTTCGGAGGCAGGATTGACGGCAGTCGAAAGCGGCATTTCCCATTTGTTGATTTCCGACGGAAAAATCAACAAAGTCAATCTCTCACGCTACGGCAAGGATGAAGCCTGGCTGGAAGAACAACTCTCGCAAAACCATATCCGGCTGGAAGATACCTTCTATTTTCTGATTGACGATGCCGGAACAGTTCGCGTAGAATCCAAACAAACACAGACAAATCAGAAAGGGGCAGAATAAGTATGCGCATTTTCAAGGTAGCACTCGCCATTTTTTTGTTGCTCATAGCAGTCATCATCATGAATGCCCTATATATCAGACATGTCGGTGAACAGCTCTCCACCAAACTGGAAGGGTTATCCGATCAACCCTGCATTGATACGCTTGGCGACATTCGCGAGATTCGCACATACTGGGAAAAGGCGCAGAAAATTGTGAACATTTCAGTCGGCTACTGCGAAACGGACCGTTTTGACGAATTGCTTCTCTCAATTGAAGAGTACTGTATGCTCGGCAATGCGGATGAATATCACAGAACAGTTGCGCTTGCGCAGAATGCCGCCAAGGATTTGGTTCGTCTGGAGAAATTATCCCTGATAAATATTTTTTAACCACTTGCAAAATTTGTCGCACAGGTGTATAATAGGGAACATCTCATTCTCCGGAGGTCCTTATGGAAACCAAGACAGCCCATCGCGGGGCACGCAGTATTTTTCTGCTCTGCTTCCTTGCTTACACAGTCGGATATATCACAAGACACCACTTTGAAACCTGCATCTCACCAATGTGCGCCGATGGCATCCTTACAGATGCGTTCACCGGCGTCATTCTTGCCTCCTTCAAAATTGCCTACGGTGCGGGACAATTGGTCAACGGTCTGCTCGGCACACGCATCTCCCCCAAATATATGATTGCCACCGGGCTTATCGGAGCAGGGGCAGCAAATATTCTGGCAGGGTGTGCCCCGAACGCAACCGTATTACTGATCTGCTGGATTCTGAACGGTTATTTCCAATCGATGCTTTGGGCGCCCATCATCCGCGCCTTCGCTGAGTGGATGCCGGACAGCAACTCCACCTATAAAGCGGGCATTCACATTTCGGTTGCAATTCCGGCAGGTACCGTCCTCGCCTACCTGTTACCTGCGCTTGTTTTTACGTTCAATCCAACCGGATGGCGGATCGTTTTTATTCTTTGCGGCACCCTTCCCTTGGCAGCCGGCATTTTGTGGCTGGGCGGCATGCAGGCACTCTCGGGTTACATATCCGCATTGCCCGATGCGGTGTCAAAAGATAGCACGCAGAAAGAAAAGAAGAAAGTACCGATTCTTTCCCTGTTGGGTCTGATTTTCGGAGGCGGGTTGATCTTTGTTGTGATCTCGGCATTTTTCAACGGTGCTTTGCGCGACTCGGTTACGGACTGGGTACCCAGACTGTTCTCCGGACTTTACGGCTTGTCCTCCTCCGACTCAGCTTTTCTCTCCATTTTGATTCCCATCATAAGCGTTTCCGGTTCTTATATCGCCGCTTTTCTGGATCAGAAGCTGTTTCGCAATGAAATGCTGACCGGTGCATCCATGTTCTTACTTTCTCTGGTTTCTCTGCTGCTTCTCCTTTGTACCATTCAACTGAGCGGCATCCCCGGCGCTCTGATCAGCACCCTGTTGATTGCCATTACCATCTCTTTAATGTGGGGTGCAAATACCATGTTTTTGACTTTAATTCCCTACCACTTTAAGGAAGGCGGTATGGCATCCGCCGTATCCGGATTTCTGGATGCATGCGTTTATTTCAGCGCAGCCATTTCCACGTGGATGTACGGCTTGATCCTTCAGGGTTCGTCCACTCCCAACCGCCTGATTACCGTTTGGATCGGCGTTGCCGTGGGAGGTCTGTTGTGCAGCACGGTAGGCGGAATCTTCTGGAGAAAACGCCTGAAGAAAGAAAAGCTACAGACGGAAGGAAACATCTAAAAATCATTTTTTCGTAAAAAAGGACCGTCATTTGCCGAATGCAAAAGACGGTCCTTTATCATTGATAAACTCCCAACGTTTTTCCGATATCCCACATGCTGTCCTTTACAGGAAACCCCGCGTCCGCAAGACGGGGGTGCGACTGATGTCCGCCGGCAAAAAGAACACAATCGGCATGAATCGCACGTGCAATCTCCGCATCATGAAGGGTATCGCCGATACAAAGCGGGATCGCATCCCGGTGTCCGTCGCGCCATTTCTGCGCAAGTGTTTCCTTACTGTGCGCATGAATGTTGTCCAACCCGTATACCTGTTGAAAATACGGCTCTACGCCGAGAGCAGACAACTGCTCACGCAGAAGCGAACATTCCGAGGCGGAAAGCAGCACCTGCTCGGTTCCCGTTTTTGCAATTGCATCAAGCAACGTACGAACGCCCTTAACGGCACCGGCATCACGGGCATAGGTTCGGTATCCGGAAACCCAAAGAGGCGCAAGAATCGTATAATAGTCCTCCTTTTCGACATCAAGTCCCAACCGACGGTAATAATCAATCACCGGAAAGCCAAAGAGTTCCCGATACTGCGCAACCGATGCGATCACCGGAAGCCCCCGTGCTGCCAACATGTCATTGACGCTCCGGATACCCGCATCCACATCATCAAGCACCGTTCCGTTAAAATCCCAGATAATATGTGTATATTTCAAAACATCTCCTCCTTTTCAAAGTGCCCGGAAGCAGAAACCGCTTCCGGGCACTTACTATTCATAATGAACGATTGATTACGGGTGCATTACCGGTCAATTGCAGCCGATTTGACATCATAGCCATACTGCACCAACCATGCGTAATAGACCGTATAGGGAGATTCTCCGAATGTATCGCCCTTTTCCGCGCAGTCATACTCTTTGGACGCAGCCTTCATCAAAAGCCCATTCTCTTTGTTGGAAGTTTTCAACTCCTGTGCCAACTGCTCTACCAGATCCGACAGTGCATTGTAACGCTCTGTTGTGGTCTGATACTGCTCATCTGTTTCGATGGCATTGATTCTTTCCAGTGCGGATTTGGATTTCTCACGAATATCGTCCAGGATACGGACGTCAAGCGACTGACCGTTGTCCTTGGTAATCTGGTTGAAATCAAACCCAAGCAACGGGTTGATCAGCGCATTGTTGTTCTGCAGCTTTGCCATATCCCACATATTCGCGGGCATCCCCTCTTCCGGATGTGCAATGAACTCATTACCGGTCTTTTTGATGTCCATCTGATACAGGTTCTTGCTGGTCCGTCTGAGAACACCGTTTTCGTCCAACTCATAGTTGACACCCTCAACACCGTACTGCAACACATTGCGAAGATCGGTATTGGTGTTCAGGTAAGTAATGATCTCCATGGAACGGGAAACGCTGCGGGAATAAGAAGAAACCGCAAACATATTGCCATACAGATCCTGTTCCGTTGCCTCCGGATACTCGGCAATCACCGGATAATACTTGGTACCGTCCTTTGCAGTGTAGTAACCGTTCTTATCGTACTCCGTCAACACAGAGGAATCACCCTTCATAAATGTAATTCCGCAGGTCTGACCATCCGCAGCACTGCCGAAATAGCCTTCGTACTTATACTTCATCATAGGAAGGAAGATATCATTGCGATAATTTGCGCTGGTAAACAGGCTGTCAAACGCCAGGCGCACGCTGCCGCGTGTGCGCTTATCTGCGCCGCCGTACACAGTTCCCATAATGGAAAACGCAACATCATCATTGACCTTGTAGGAATAATCGTATACATTGTACTTTTCCAACGCCTCTGGCGAATTATCCCACTGCTTCTTCTGATCGTCGGGCTTGCCCTCATTCTGAGCATCCAATCTGTCCTTTGCCGCCTGAATTGCCGCATTGGTCAGCGTTTCATTCAACCCGATCTTTTCATAGTCCATATCCCAGTACCAAACGAGCATCCGCATGCATTCCTCAAAGGTTGCGTCAATCGGAAGGACCTTGTCGGCATCGGCAAGCGTTTCGTTCTGCTTTGCGAGGTCGGAAAGATAGTTTTTGCAATCCAAAATGTCCTTGATATCCGCGATGTCATAATAATACCGATCAAACAGCTCCTTATTGATCAGCATATAGTTATACTCACCGATTGCCACATTGTTAGGGATTGCATAGGAGTTACCATCCATCTGAATACCGGAAAGCAGCGTGCTGGAAATGTAGTACTTCAGCTTTCTGGAGGCGCCGGACAGCTCCTCGTTCAGATCCTGAATCCACTCCTTTTCGATGTAATTCTTATAAGTATTGTAACCGCTCAGATAAATGATATCAACCTGGTTCTTCAGAACATCCGGATACTTGAGTTCGGTAAAACCGTACTCGTTGACCACGGTTTCCTCTGCGGTATCCTCCGTCGTTTCCTCCGCCTGGTTGTCATCCTCCAGGAACTGCGCGTAATCCGGGAAGTTCACCATAAACTGCTTCTTGACGGAGGCGGCGATTTCATTGTACTTTGCTTTATTGTTTCCGACCGATACCAATGCCTGCTTCTGCACCTTCTTCAGTGCAAGTGCAGCTTTGGCCGCAAGAACCTTCTGATCCTCATAGGTCTGGATTGCAGCTTCAAGCTTGTCATAATACTCATCTGCCGTATAGAACAAAAGATCCACATTGGTTTTGAATTTGGACTTCGTGATTTTCGTGAAAGCAGCTTCCACCGCATCATAAGCTTCCTTAACGGCGACTGCTTCCTTATACTTCTCACTCTCCGGGTTGTTATCGCACTCGTCCTTCAGATATGCTGCCAACTCCTCGTCCGTATTGCAAACCTTACGCTCGGTCTGTACCCACATCGTCAGTGTCGTTGCATTATTGGATGCCTTATCAACGATGTCATCTGTCACTTCGCTGTCCGATTTGGTGTTTGCGCAACCGGTCAGAAACGCAGAGAACAGCATCAGAGCGCAAAGAACCAGACACATGAATCTTGTTTTCATCGCTATGTTTCCTCCTTATGTCCTCATACCGCCCACGTGGGGCAAAGGACCCTAACTATACACTCTTATTTTACTATAAATCCGTGCACTTGTCAAGCAAAATTTTGTAAACGCTTATTCACAAAGTCCACACAATGAACGCATTGCTCCCCTGCCTTGGATTTTTCATTGTCATATCATCCAAAGCAGATGGGCGTTATTTGAGCAAAATATCCATTGTATTTGTCTGCATTTGACAAAATCAAGCATTCAAATTTGTCACTACACACAAGGAAGCAATCAGTCCAAAAAGCCTTTCAGGTGTCTTGCGCGACTGGGATGACGCAATTTACGCAATGCTTTTGCCTCAATTTGCCGAATCCGTTCACGGGTAATGTTGAATTGCTGTCCGACTTCCTCCAGTGTGCGCGTTCTGCCGTCATACAGACCGAACCTTAGCTTGATAACGTGTTCTTCACGCGGAGTCAGCGTATGCAGCTCACGTTCAATCACTTCGCGCAAAATGGTCGCAGAAGCGGCATCCGCAGGGGCAGGCGTATCCTCATCCGGAATAAAATCCCCCAAATGGCTGTCCTCTTCCTCACCGATCGGCGTTTCCAATGATACCGGATCCTGCGCAATCTTCATAATGTCGCGCACCTTATCCGCGCTCATGCCCATTTTTTCGCCGATTTCTTCCGCAGTTGCCTCGCGTCCCAATTCCTGCAGCATGGTACGTGAATAACGGGACACTTTGTGAATGGTTTCCACCATATGCACGGGAATCCGAATGGTTCTTGCCTGATCTGCGATTGCGCGCGTGATTGCCTGGCGAATCCACCAAGTCGCATAAGTGGAAAATTTGTATCCCTTGGTGTAGTCGAACTTCTCGACCGCCTTCATCAAGCCCAGATTTCCCTCCTGAATCAAATCAAGGAAGAACATGCCGCGCCCGACATACCGCTTGGCGATACTGACCACCAAACGCAGGTTTGCTTCCACCAGTTCATTTTTGGCTTCCTCATCCCCCGCCATCATGCGCTCCGCCAGCTCTTTTTCGTGCTCTGCGTCCAGAAGCGGTACTCTGCCGATTTCCTTCAGATAGAGGCGAACCGGGTCGTCAATGGCAAGCCCCTCCTGCTCCAGGATTCGCTCCATGTTCTCGCCGCCGCCAAAATGCTCCACCTCGGATTCAATCTCATTGATTTCCGCATTCGTCAGGTCGTCCGTCAGCGGAATCCCGTTGTCCTCCAACTTTTCATACAAGGTGTCCAGCGTGTCCAAATCATAATCGGACTCCTCCAGCACTTCCTCCAGGTCTCCGTCCGAGAGCTTGCCGCGCTTGCCCTTCTCCACCAGCTCTTCGATGTTCAACTCGCGCTTGTCATCCTCGCCATTCGCACCATCGGGGTCCGCAACAGTCATATCCGATGCGCCCTTTTCTTCTATCTTCAGCTCCTGCGGTGCTGTTGCCTCTGCAATTACACCTTTTTCATCCGCCTGATTGACGGCATCCGTCATGCCGATCTGTTCGGTTTGGTCTGTCATGTTTTACCCTTCCTATTTCTATGTTTATTTTGTCTTTTCCGTTATGTTCTTTTTTCGTTTACTGTCCAACATCTGCCGGATGGCGTCCATCGGTTCTGCCTGTCTGGCATCTCCCTGCGCTTTTTCCTCCCGCAGGCTGTCAACCGCACTGCGCAAAACCGCAATACCGTTTTCGGAAAGCATCCGCCGTTTCTGCTGCATCTGCTGCATTCTCCCCATCACATCCGGTGAGAAATACTGCCCCATCAGCCCGTAGTCAAACCCTCCGTCTTCCGCTTCCATTTCCATCATCCGCACAAAAATGTCCCGATTCAGTCCGGTCACAAAATCATCCGCGCACAAAGGAACCTCGCCCGTTTCCACTGCGTGCCGGTGCTCCGGGTAGGTCATCAGCAATCCGAGAATTGCCTCCTCCGCGGCAACGGCACGCACATGATTCACCGCGTCCGGGTTGACCCGATCGCCGAAATTCCGTGCACGCATCTGTGCCTCTCTGCTTTCCCGTGCTTTCTCCTCGCGAACCTTCTTTTTTCGGATTCTGTCCACATCACGGCGCACCGCATCTGCTGTCAGCCCGAGGCGTTGTGCTGCCGCATCCACATAAACCTCGCGTTCCACCGCCGAATACACCGTCGCAATTTCGCCGCAAAGTTCTTCCGCCGCACGGATTTTTTCTTCCGGCAAATCCATGTTATATTTGCCGGTAATGGTATTCATCTTATACGTAAATCCGGTAACGCTCTGCCCCATCGCGCGGCGAAACGCATCCGGTCCGTATTTCCGCAAAAACTCATCCGCATCCTTCGCCCCTTCCAGTTTGAGAATGCGCACCTCCATCCCCACGGCGGCAAATGTTTTCATGTTCTTCGCCGTGGCGCGCTGTCCCGCCTCATCGCTGTCATAAAGCATGACAATCCGCTTGGTATACCGCGTCAGAAGGCGTGCCTGCTCGTCGGTCAACGCCGTTCCGAGCGAGGCAACCGCATTTTCAAATCCGGCGGCATGCAGGGCAATCACATCCATATATCCCTCGCAGATGATCAGCTCACCTGCACAATGATTCTTGGCAAAATTCAGCGCAAACAGATTTCTTCCCTTCTTAAATACCGGGGTATCGTTTGTATTCAGATACTTCGGCTTGGAATCGTCCATCACCCGCCCGCCGAATGCAACTACATTTCCGGCGGTGTCAATAATGGGGAAAATCACCCGGTTGCGGAAATAATCGTACGGCTTCCCCGTTTTCTTGCTTTTCCCGCACAAAAATGCCACATACAGTTCTTCATCCGTATACCCAGCGGCATGCATTGCGTTTGACAGACCAAAGAAGCAGTCCGGCGCAAAACCAAGTCCGAAATGGTTGACCGTCGCCCGGCTGAGTGCGCGGGTTTTCGTCAGGTAGTCCATTCCCGCCTGCCCTTCGGGAGAGAGCAGTGCCGAATGAAAATATTTTGCCGCGGCGCGGTTCAATTCATACAACCGCTTGCGTGAAATTCCTTCCTGCTGCCGTCCGCTACCGGTTCCTTCCGGAATCACCACGCCGACGCGTGCCGCAAGAAAGGAAACCGCTTCCGGATAGGTCAGATTTTCCTCCCGCATAATGAAAGTAATGACATCCCCGCCGACATTACAGCCGAAGCAATAAAAGTTCTGGCTGTCCGGAAATACCGTAAACGAAGGCGATTTTTCGTTATGAAACGGGCAAAGACCGCTGAAATTGGATCCCGCGCGGCGAAGCGTCACATAGGAGCCGATAATCTCCGTAATGTCGGCACGCGACCGGATCTCGTCCACGACCTGTCTGTCAATCAGCATTTTCCTCTCCAGACCTCCGGCACGAACAGCTCTCTGTAAGTTTCAATCGCATACCGATCCGTCATACCGGCAAGAAAATCGCAAACGCACCGCTCCACCGGCTCTTCTCTTGTATTGCGGTAATACAATTCCGGCATCTGCTCCGGATGCGCCGTAAAATGCGCAAACAAACGGATCAAAAGCTCTTTTGCCTTATTTTCCTCTCCCTTTGCAACCGGATTCAGATAGACCCGTTCAAAAAGGAAGGCGCGCAGCTCATCGGTTGCCGCCTGAATTTCCGGGTCCATGGAAATCTGCGGGCAATCGGTACTGCACCGAATGACGGATGTCACCATGGTGTTGATTCTTGCGCTGTGCGTTTCCCCAAGAACTTTTCTCAAAGATTCGGGAATATCAGCCGGCGAAAGAATACCGGCACGGCAGGCATCGTCAATGTCATGATTGATGTAAGCAATCCGGTCGGCAAATTTGACGATAACGCCCTCCAACGTAGATGCCATCGACGCGCCCGTATGGTTGACAATCGCGTCCCGCACCTCAAAGGTCAGGTTCAGTCCCTCACCGTTTTTTTCCAGCTTATCCACCACACGCAAACTCTGTTTGTAGTGTGCAAAATCAGGAGAGTAGCACCGCCGCAGTGCCGAGAACCACCGCCGCAGTGCCTCCTCGCCGGCATGCCCAAAGGGGTTATGTCCAAGGTCATGTCCCAATGCCGCCGCTTCCGTCAGATCCTCATTCAGGCGCAATGCGCGCGCAATGGTACGTGCAATCTGTGTCACCTCAAGCGTGTGCGTCAGACGGGTACGGTAATGATCCCCCACGGGGGCAAGGAACACCTGCGTTTTATTCATCAGTCTGCGGAATGCCTGTGAGTGAATAATCCGGTCACGGTCACGTTGAAATTCCGTTCTGTTCGTGCAAGGGGTACACGGATGTTCCCGCCCGCGCGTATCCGCGGTTCGGAACGCGTACGGTGACAACAGCGCATTTTCCCGCTCCAACAACCATGCACCGACGGAATCGTCCGGCAATGGCGTCTGATTCATTGTACTTCCTCCTCTCAATACCGGCTCAAATCCGGAAATTCCGGCGAAGTGCATGCATGCATCCATTCGCATCGTGGGTAATATACGCCTTTTTTTTCAAAAATCCTTTTTTCTTACGTCATTTTTTGTGATTTTCCGACCCGGAAAGCAGAAATTTACAATCCCCACTTGTATTTTCGGAAAGATCGGAGTACAATAAAGCTATATATTCCATCCGGAGCAGGTAAGGAGGAACCCGCACCTATGATAAGAAAAGTAAAAAAAGCCAATCTGTCCAAAACGGTCTGTGTGCTGACAATCCTGTTACTACTCTGCATTCTGACCGTCGGTTGTGCAGAAAAGATTACACGCGGTGATTCCGTCACCACGGATGCCGGTACGATCGGATCCGGTTCGCAGGACGCTTCAGACAGTGCAACCGGGCGGCTGGATATTACAACAACCGCGCAAAACGGCTCCCTTGGTGATGACCCCTTCCGGGATCCCACCGCGCTTCTGACCGCACGGATTCTCAAAACCGGCAAGTCCGATTGCACACTCATCACCGCCCCCGATGCCGTCATCCTGATTGACGCCGCCGACACGGACGATTACGAATTGATTGACAGTACCCTACAGGCACAGGGTGTCACAGCAATCGACTGCATGATTCTCACGCACTTTGACAACGACCACATCGGCAGTGCCGGTGCAATCATCCGCAATTATCAGGTCAAAAATCTGTATATTCCCGCATACACACGTGTATCCGAAAACTACCGCGCCATGCTCGCCGCGGTACAGGCAACCGACACGCCGGTACAGATTGTGACCGAGGATGTCACCTTCTCCGTAGGTTCCGTCTCACTTGCCCTGAATCCCACACACCTGTATGACGACATCCAACCCGTGACCATAGACAAGGACGATGGTTCAACAGACGCGGAAGAAAACAATTTTTCGTTGATCACCGCGCTCACCTATGGCACGCAAAAACTGCTTTTCCTCGGCGACGCGGAAAAAGAACGGCTTGCCGAATTCAACAAATCGGCTCTTGCAAAGGACACTTACGCATTGCTCAAATTGCCGCATCACGGAGACAACAACGGTCAGCTCCGCAAGCTGCTCGGCAATACAAAACCATCTTACTGTATCAGCTGTGTCGCATCTTCCCACAATATGGATGTCACTCTGACAGATGCAGTCAGGCTTTACGGCGCCTGGCACTACGCCACCTATGACGGAACCGTGATCTTCCGCACCGACGGTACACAGGTCCGCATTGCGCAGGAAAACTGATTTTCCGGCGGGATTCAAAATCTCCTCACATGAATTTCACCCAATCAAAATGCATCGCGCACACAAAAGGGGCTGACGACTTCAGCCCCTCTTGTGTTTTGTGCCATTATCTTGCCATACCCGAATTTAAGTGGCAGACTCAGCAGTGGTTTCTGCCTCCGTTTCCGGCGCTCTGTAAACCATCTTTTCCACATACTTCTTGATTGCCTCATTCGAGGTATTTACGGCAGCTTCTTCCAAAACCGGCTTGATGGTCGGGGTGAAAATGGAATCACCCAAATTCTTCTCGGTCAGATTCTGATTATCCGGGAAGACAACCTTTTGAACGCGCTCGCACTTATAAAACGCCTGCTCACCGACAGACAGCAGTGCATCATTGAATTCCACCGCAGTCAGCTTACCGCAACGCAGAAATGCTCCTTCACCCAGCGTCGTCAGAGATGCGGGAAGAACAACGCCCACAGAACCCTCAGCACCAAAACTCTCCAGCGCAACACAGTCGGCAAATGCCGCTTTTCCGATGCTGGTGCAGGCGGTTCCGGTATACTTGTTTCCGTCATCGTCAGTCAGTTCCCCGGTTTCAAAGATCACACGCTTGAGCGATTTGCACCCCTGGAATGCCTCTTTACCGATGGATTGAACGGATGCGGGAATGCGGATCTCCTCCAGAGATTCACAACCTGCAAATGCAAAGTTGCCAATGGACTTGATGGTCGAAGGCAGCTTGATAGAGGTTACGGATGTACAATAATAGAATGCCTGGTCGCCGATCCCGCTGATCGCACGGTCATTCATTTTGAAATCGGCAGCGGACATGTCCACTTCCGTCACACCGGATTTCACGGAAAATTTAGTAATGATCGCAGTTTCACCCACGGCGTCCGCATAAGTAAACTCACCGCAGTCCTTGGATACTACATAGTTTGCAATCACATAGTCCGCAATTGAGTCCAAACCACCCTTGGTGTTGGCACAGGAGATCAGTGCGACCGCCGAAAAAATCATCAGCCCCCCCGCCGAAAAAATCATCAGCGCGGCAAGGGTCAGTGCAGAAATCTTTTTCATAGAATCCTCCGTAAAAACATCATTCGTACTGCCTATTATACAACATAAAAATCTACTTGTCAATAGACACCGGAAGAATTCACAAAAATTTGTGACATTTTTTCTCCCGCCCGCCTCTTTTCTCTTGACTTTTGACATGCACCGTGCTATAATAAGGAAAACTGTTGATCGGGAGTAGTACCTGTGAGCATGCGTACAGACAGAGAGCCGCGCGGGTGGAATGCGGCGGTACGCACACAGAGAATGGACCCGGGAGGGCGAACGAACGTACAACCGTCCGCAGGCATCCTGATGCCGCGGCATGTGCAAGTAGCAATCGACGGTCACCGTTGCCGTTATCAGACGGTTCCCCGTATCCCTGTGCGTGGCACTGTGCGCAGCACTGTGCAAGCACTGTGCAAGCACTGTGCATAGCACCGGAATACGAAAGAAAGCGGGCACAATCCGTGCCAATTTGGGTGGTACCGCGGGCGCTGCAGGGCGCATCCCGTCCCAGAGCCGTTTTTCGGTTCTGGTTTTTCTTTTCTCCGGTCACTGTACAAAGGAGGTGCCGCAATGGATTACAGATTTGCAAAAAACATCGAAAACCTGAAACCGTCTGCCATCCGCGAAATTCTGAAAGCGCCGTCGGATGCGGACACCATCAGCTTTGCCGCCGGCAATCCTGCACCGGAGTCCTTTCCGGTTGCAGACATGTCCCGGATTTCGGCACAAATCTACCGCGACTGTGCCGCGGCGGCGTTGCAATACAGCATTACAGAGGGCTATCCGCCGTTACGCGCGGATGTTGCGGAGCGCAACCGGCGTCTTTTCGGAATCGGCGCTTCCGGGGACGGCTGGCAGGACGAAACGCTGATTGTTTCGGGCGGCACACAGGGGATTGAGCTTGCTTGCCGTGTGCTTTGCAACCCGGGCGATGAGGTCATCTGCGAAGACCCGACCTTTATCGGTGCACTCAACGCCTTTCGGTCGGCAGGCGCCGTTCCGGTCGGTGTTCCGCTCACGCCAAACGGAATCGACACGGACGCACTTGCCCGTGTACTTGCAACCCATCCGCGGGCACGGATGCTTTATATCATTCCCACATTCCAGAATCCGACCGGCATCAGTTGGGACAGCAAAACACGCACACGGGTTTACGAACTGGCACGGCAATACGGCGTCATGATTCTGGAGGACAACCCATACGGGGAGTTGCGTTTTGCCGGTGAGGATCTGCCGACCATCAAAAGCGCGGACACAGCAGGAATTGTCATCTACTGCTCTTCCTTCTCCAAAATTCTCTCTGCCGGCATGCGCATCGGGTATGTCATCGCTCCCAACCCCGTCACTGCAAAAATGACGGTACAAAAACAGGTCGAAGACGTACACACCAACCTCTTTTTCCAGATGCTTTGCCACCGCTACCTGCATGAATGCGATATGGATGCACACATCCGGGACATCCGGCAGATTTACCGGCACAAGTGCACGCTGATGCTGGATGCGCTGGATGCCGCCATGCCCGACGGCATAACCTATACGCGTCCGCAGGGCGGGCTGTTCATCTGGTGCACGCTTCCGAAGGGCACGGACAGCAACGCTTTTCTGCACCTGTGTGAAAAGCGGAAGGTGCGGGTGGTCCCCGGTGCCGCTTTCAACTGCGATCCCGAAGCGTCCTCCGACTCGTTCCGGCTCAACTATTCCACCCCCTCCGACGCACAGATCACCGAAGGCATTCAGCGATTGGCGGATGCCGCGCGTGAACTGCTCGGATCGTGACACCTGCTATTGCAAATAAATTCTTTTACAGAAAGGAATCCGAATTATGATCGGCGAACAACTTGTTTCCTTTTCCGGCATCCAACCGAGCGGCAATCTGACCATCGGCAATTATCTGGGTGCTTTGCGCAATTTTTCTTCCTATTCCGAACGCTATAAGTGTTTCTACTGCGTCGTGGACGAACACACCATCACCGTCCGGCAGACACCGGCGGATTTACGGCGGCGCACCTATGAAACGCTTGCACTGTATATGGCGTGCGGATTGGATCCGGACAAAAACACACTGTTTGTACAGTCCCACGTCCCCGCGCACGCGGAACTCTCCTGGATTCTCAACTGCTACACCATGTTCGGCGAACTTTCCCGCATGACGCAGTTCAAGGACAAATCCCAAAAGCATGCGGACAACATCAATGCGGGGCTCTTTACCTACCCTGTACTGATGGCATCCGATATTCTGTTGTACCAGACAGACGTTGTTCCGGTCGGCATCGACCAAAAGCAACATGTGGAAATCTGCCGCGACATTGCGCAGCGCTTCAATCAGATCTACTCCGAAACATTTACCATTCCGGAGCCGATGATTGAAAAAACGGGCATGAAGATCACTTCCCTGGCGGATCCGACCTCCAAAATGAGCAAATCGGATCCCAATCCCAACGCAGTGGTTTATATTCTGGACGACCGTGACACCATTATCCGCAAATTCAAACGTGCCGTCACCGATTCGGGCAGCGAAGTACGCCGCGGTGAAGGAAAAGACGGCATCAATAACCTGATGACCATATACGCCTGTTTCACCGGCAAAACAGACGACGAAATCGAGCGTGAATTCGCCGGACGCGGCTACGGTGATTTCAAACTTGCAGTCGGCGAGGTCTGCGCAGACGGTCTGGCACCGGTGCAGGAGCGCTTCAAGGCTTTCATGANGCGCTTCAAGGCTTTCATGAGCGACAAGGCGGCGCTGGAGGCACAAATGAAAAAGGGCGCCGCAGAGGCAAATGCAGTCGCGAACCGCACGCTTGCCAAAGTACAGCGCAAAATCGGATTCATTCAGATTAAATAATCAACCAATGGTTAAGAAAAGGAGTATACTATGGAACAAAGAAGATACATCCCTTTGTGCGAACGCCCCGGACCGGTCATTCTGGATACGGACATCGGTCCCGACTGTGACGATGTAGGCGCACTTGCCGTCCTGATTTCATATGCCAAGGAATACGGCTTTCCGATTCTGGGTGTGTGCAACTGCACCTCCAACAATGCCGGGACCGGTACCATAGATGCCGTGGCACGTTTCTGCAACTATCCGATTGAACGCATTGCGCAATGGGACAAACCCGGTTTTATGGACGACGCCTCCTGCCACAAGTACAACACCTTCGTTGCCGAGCATTTCTCTGACGCATATCGCACCGGAACACTCACACCGGAAAATCCGGTATCCTTTTACCGGAGTCTGCTTGCAGATGCCGCAGATCATTCCGTAACCGTAATCTCCATCGGCATGTTCAACTGTCTTGCCGCATTGCTTGCTTCCGGTCCGGATGCGTACAGTCCCCTGTCCGGTGCGGAATTGGTCCGGCAGAAGATATACGCTATGGTTTCCATGGCGGCACTTCTCCCCCGCGGACGCGAGTGCAATATCATCTGCGACTATGTCGCGGCGAAACATGTTTTTGACGGCTGGCAAGCCCCGATTTACCTGTCTCACTTCAACGTCGGATACACCTTCCGCACCGGGTTCGACGGCATTTGCGAAACCCCGCAGATGCAGAAAAACCCCATTTACAAATCCTATGAAATGTATACCGCAGGTGTCTGCAACAACTCCAGCTTTGACCTGACCGCGGTGCAGTTCGCCGTCATGGGTGAAGGCGCGCTCTATCGGCTTGACCCGCCCGGCAGGCTGGAATTTTATGCGGAAATTCCCGATCTTCCGGATGCAACCGTTTTTGTTCCCAATGAGGCGGGCACAATCTACCCCATGCAAAAGGTTGCGGACGATCAGACCCTGCAGGCAGAGTTAAATCGCCGCATCCGGCAATTTTCCGTCCCCGAGAACTGATTTCCGCAACATTTTCCCCTTTGCCCGCATACACTGACACATGAAGGGGGGATGTTACATGAAAATCCGAGTCATCCGCTGTCCGAAATTTCTCTCTCCGCTCGTACGTAAACTGTTCGGTGGCAATCGGAAAAAGCAGGCTAAAACATAGCAGTAAACCGCAGGCGTCTGTAAAGATACCTGCGGTTTTTCTTTGCACTTATACGGTTCTCATTGTGCCGGAACCGGGCATCAGGCCAGGGAATCCGCGAATGCTGTGGCAAGCGCGTCGCAACGCTCGTTATAAGGGTGTCCGTTATGTCCCCGTACCCAGACAAACGTGACCTGATGGCGTTCCAACAGCTCCAGAAGGGTTCCCCACAGATCGGAATTGAGCGCGGGAGATTTATCCGACTTGATCCAGCCACGCGCACGCCAGGATTTTGCCCATCCTTTTGTAATACCGTCTACAACGTATCGGGAATCGGTCGTCAGAGTAACCTCGCACGGTTCGCGGAGCGCCGACAATGCACGGATTACTGCGGTCAGTTCCATCCGGTTGTTGGTTGTCATCCGTTCACCGCCGCAAAATTCTTTTTCCTGACCGGCATACACCAGAATTGCCCCCCATCCGCCGCGACCGGGATTGCCGCGGCAGGCGCCGTCCGTATAGATCTGTACCTGTTTCATTCGCCTTTTTCCTCCTCGTTCTCCGTGCGCAGTGCCCCGTCGGCAACAATGCCGCGCACAATTTCCCCCGCCATCAGCAATCCCACCACCGGCGGAACAAAAGAAAGGCTTCCGGGGGGGACTTTCCCGCTTTCCGGATCGCGCTCCGCCGTTGACAAACGCGGCGCCTCATCCGACCAGACGACCTTCAGATGCCGGACACCGCGCTCCCGCAAAACGCGACGCATGACCTTGGCAAGCGGGCAAACCTCTGTTTTGGAAATATCGGAAACCCGGAAGCGGGACGGGTCGGTCTTATTCCCCGCCCCCATCGCCGAAATCAAAGGAACACCGGCTGCCTGCGCACGCACCGCCAGCTCCGCTTTGGCAACAACCGTGTCAACGGCATCCGCGATATAAGTGTAGAGGGAAAGATCAAAGGCATCCGCAGTTTGCGGCAGATAAAACACCGCATGCGTTTGCACACGGCACGCCGGGTTGATGTCCCGGATACGCGCCGCCATCACATCGGTTTTGTACTGCCCCACGGTGGAGTGCAGCGCGATCACCTGCCGATTGATATTGGAAAGGCTCACTACGTCGCGGTCAAAGAGATCCAGCGCACCGACACCTGCCCTGGCAAGTGCCTCACAAACATATCCGCCGACGCCGCCGACGCCGAAAACCGCAACCCTTGCCCGGTGCAGCCGTTCCAATCCTTCTTCCCCCACGACCAACGCCGTTCTGCTCCACTCCTCTTCGACCGCCATGATTCCATCTCTCTTTCGTTTCATTTCTTCTCTGCTATTATAACAGAGTTCCCGAGAAAATGCAAGCACAATGTTTCCGAATCTCACAGCAGGCAAGAACCGCCATCCGATACCGGATATCAGACGATTTTCTTTCGGGAAAATGATTGACAAGGATAGGGGAGTGTGCTATAATGTATGTGTAAAAATTTGCCTGAAAGGTGGATAAAAAAATGACGTACAACAAAAAGACGGTCCGGGACATTGACGTTGCCGGAAAAAAATGTCTGGTACGGTGCGACTTCAACGTACCGGTGAAGGACGGCGTAATCACCTCCGACAAGCGGATTGTCGAAGCGCTTCCTACCATCAAGTTCCTGCGTGACGCAGGCGCAATGGTCATCCTTTGCTCGCACATGGGCAAACCCCACAATGTTTTCGATGCCAAAATCAAACTGAACAAGAAAGAAACCGCCGCAATCGCCGCTCTGCCGGCAGAAGAGCAGGAGGCTGCAACCGCTGCCGCACTGGAAAAGGCAAAGAAGGATCTGAAAAAGTGCTCCCTTGCCGTTGTTGCCGACAAGCTCAACGAGCTGCTCGGCGGCGGTGTGGTCTTTGCAGCGGATACCGTCGGTCCTGACGCACAGGAAAAGGTTGCCGCTATGAAGCCCGGCGACATCGTTCTTCTGGAGAACACCCGTTTCACCGCAGACGAGGAAAAGAACGGCGAGGAATTCTCCCGCAAGCTCGCTGCATTTGCGGACATTTTTGTCAATGACGCATTCGGCACTGCGCACCGCGCACATGCTTCCACTGCCGGCGTAACACAGTACACCGGAATGCCCGCCGTCTGCGGCTTCCTGATCGAAAAAGAAATCTCGATCATGGGCAAGGCTCTGGCGGATCCGGAACGTCCCTTCGTTGCCATTCTCGGCGGCGCAAAGGTCTCCGACAAACTGAATGTTATCAACAACCTGCTCGGCAAGGTTGACACCCTGATCATCGGCGGCGGTATGGCATACACCTTCCTTGCCGCAAAGGGCTACGGCGTCGGCAAGTCCCTGCTTGACAGTGAGAAGATCGAATACTGTGCGGAAATGATGAAGAAGGCAGAGGAAAAGGGCGTCAAGCTGCTCCTGCCCATCGACACCACGGTTGCCGCAGGCTTCCCCAACCCGATCGATGCACCGATCGAGGTCAGCGTTGTGGACTCCGACAAGATCCCCGCAGATGTGGAGGGTCTGGACATCGGTCCCAAGACCATGGCACTGTATGCAGATGCAGTCAAGAATGCAAAAACCGTCGTCTGGAACGGCCCGATGGGCGTGTTTGAAAACCCGACGCTTGCCAAGGGTACCATTGCCGTTGCACAGGCGCTGGCTGACTCGGATGCCATCACCATCGTCGGCGGCGGCGACTCCGCGGCAGCCTGCGAACAGCTCGGCTTTGCTGACCGGATCACACACATCTCCACCGGCGGCGGCGCTTCGCTGGAATTCCTGGAGGGCAAGGAACTGCCCGGCATTGCCTGCCTGCAGGACGCCTGAACGACTGTCAACGAAAGAAGGATAAAGAGTATGAAACCCGAAAAAAGAAGAACCGTTATTGCGGGTAACTGGAAGATGAACTTTACACCCGCTGAAGCAACCGCATTCATCAATGAGGTCAAACCCCTTGTCGCGGGCAAGGACGCCTGTGATATCGTCTTCTGCGCCCCCTACGTCACCATTGCAGCAGCACAGAAGGCAGCTGAAGGATCCAACATTCACATCGGTGCGGAAAATGTCCACTTTGCCGACCACGGTGCATACACCGGCGAGGTCAGTGCACGTATGCTGACCGAATGCGGCGTCAAGTACGTCATCATCGGTCACTCGGAGCGCAGACAGTATTTCGGCGAGACCGACGCAACCGTCAATCAGCGCGTCAAGGCAGCGCTTGCTGCGGGCATGAAGGTCATTCTCTGCCTGGGCGAAGTCAAGGAACAGCGCCTGTCCGGCATCACCCGCGAGGTTGTGTCCATGCAGACCAAGCTGGATCTGGAGGGCGTCAGCGCAGAAGATATGAAGAATGTCATCATCGCATATGAGCCCGTCTGGGCAATCGGCACCGGCTTGACCGCTACACCGGAACAGGCTGACGAAACCTGCGGACAGATTCGCGCGGCACTTGCCGAAATCTACGGCGAAGAGGTTGCCGAATCCACGACCATCCAGTACGGTGGCTCCATGAATGAGAAGAATGCCGCAGAGCTTCTCGCCAAAGAGAATGTTGACGGTGGTCTGATCGGCGGTGCTTCCCTCGTTGCCGCAAAGTTCAAGGCAATTGTAGACGCCGCAAACTGAGAGACAGCGATCTGTTGCGTTTTTCCCCAATCATAACTTTTACCCCGGAGAGTTCCGAACGGAATTTCTCCGGGGCTTTCTTTGCCGGGATAACAGATCCGGTGATGTCGCAGACCGAATGAAGACCATCCACCATTATTTTTTCAACCATCGGTTCAATTGATTAGAAATCTATCAAAATAGTATTGGCAACAAGTGATTAGATGCGTATAATATCAGTATAACCGGCAACAACAGAAAGGTGGATATTCTATATATGAACAAGCAGGAGATATTGAACGGTTTCTTGACGATTACAAAAGAAAAGTATGCGGCTTGCCAAGCAGACGCAGCATCGGTAGACAAAAGTCATCCCACCGAGCGGGGAGCCTTGCAGTTAAAAGCCGGCATTTATCATGCCGCAATCAGTGCGGGGCTTCTCTCCGGAACGGAGCAGGCAATCGCACTCATGAGCAAAAGATTTCAGAATTTAATCGGGCAGTTCCCAGAGATAGCGGACTGTTATCGCACATTGCCCGAGGATCAAAAAGAAATCATGGCAATTTCACTTTACCCCGAAGTATTTATGCGGGTCAACTTTTATGATCTTTACCATACCGACCTTAAGCAAGCAGAAAAGGACGGCGATCCGCAAAAAATTTTCAAGGCAAGAATCAAGAAAGAAGTATTGGAAGACATTCTGAATCTGTGGCGGGATTTCAGAGTGCAAAACGAATTGTTCGTCTTTGCTTTTGACGGCAAAGCGTGAGAGAAAAGGAAGTGATGAAGTGAAAGAAAAACTTGAACCGTTAAAGCTCCTTGCGAACGAAACGCGGCTTGAAATACTGAATATTCTTCTCAAGGAAGATTCCTATGTCGAAAAGATCGCTTGCGAGCTCTCCCTTACGCCGGCTACCATCTGCTACCATCTCAAAAAAATGGAAGCAGCGGGCATGGTCAACTGTTCCCGTTCACAATTTTATATCATCTATTCCCTGAATCGCGAAATATTCGACAAACCGCTTTTTGCGTTCATAAAAGACGAAAAGAACGTTGACGCCGAAGAAAAGTACAGAAAAGCAGTCCTGTCGAACCTCTTCAAATACGGCAGATTGACGCAGATTCCCACGCAACGGAAGAAACGCGAAATTGTACTGTCGGAAATCTTAAAACAGTTCGAGCCGGACCGAACGTATGCGGAAAAGGAGGTAAACGAGATCATTCAGCGCTATCACGAGGATTATTGTACGATTCGGCGGGAAATGATTGCGTTTGGTATGATGACGCGGCATCACGAAACATATAAACGGGTAAAATGAAGAACAGAATCCGAATCGGCGAATATATCCTGAATTACCGCAGGAAGCACCGGCTTACGCAGGGCGAATTCGGAGAGCTCCTCGGGGTCAGCACGCAGGCTGTATCCAAATGGGAACGGGAGCTTTGCTATCCCGACATCTTTCTGCTCCCTGCCATTTCCGACCTGATCGGCATTTCCATAGACGAAATGATGAAGCAGGTGCATACCGGGACAACGGTCAACTGCGATAAAAATGTATAACAAGCCGGGAGCAGCATTGTTCCCGGCAGCAGAGCCGGCAGACACCGGATGTGGCTCACAAGGTGGTGAAAGCACACCCCAGTGTTATTGAAGAAAGATGACAGCCGTTTTTCCTTTCAACTGACAAAAAGCATCCGAAAGTCTTTCAACTCTCGGATGCTTTTTGTCCGGGACTTTTTCACATCCTCTTTTTCTGCCGGATATGGCTTTTCGCCTTTCAAAGGAATCGGTCCAATTCCGCTTCCACCTGTTTTCTGCGGTGAAAAGTCGGATGAACCGTCATACGCCCCCGCGCGATCACTGTATCAACGTGGCGCAGTGCGCACAGATCCTCCAGCGGATTTCCCGCCGTAACGATCATATCCGCCGCTTTTCCGGGGGTAATAGACCCGGTAACATCACCGATGCCCGCCATCTGCGCACTGCGCAGCGTTGCGGTATACAGCGCAAACGCATTTGTCACGCCGACATACTTGTGGAAGTAAACCAATTCACGCCAGAAATCGTACTGTGTAATCCATGGACATCCCACATCGTTTCCCAACACAACCGGAATATCATTTTCCAGAGCTGCTTTTGCGCATGCAATGATTCCCTCGAAAACAACGTTGCCGTTATACTGCTCCACCTCGGTGGCATGGGTCACGGAACGGTCAAACAGCGCATACGGCAACGCCGGCGAAATCGTCGTGCACAGGAACGCTCCCTTTTCCCTGAACAAAGCAAGAATCTGCGCGTCCGGCTTTGCGCCGTGCTCGATGGAATCCACACCGTTTTCCAACGCAACCCGCACCCCCTCCGGCGACTCAACATGCGCCGCAACACGGTATCCCATGCGGTGCGCTTCCTCACAGACCGCCCGAACCATCTCCGGTGCCATTTTCAACTCCCCCGGAACTCCCTTTTCTTTGGCATCCATCACGCCGCCGGTGATCATCAATTTGATCAGATCCACCTTCTCTTTCGCGGAGGCGTGCAAATGCGCAATCGCTTCCTCGGTATTGTGCGCCGCAATTGCGACAGAACCTGCCATATGTCCGCCGGGAACGGAAATTCCCCGGTTCGCCGCCAGAATACGCGGACCGACGCGCGTTCCTGCGGCAATTTCATCACGCAGGCGGGTGTCAAAATCCCCCAGTCCGCCAACCGTGCGGATGGTTGTGACCCCGCTCATCAGTGCATCGTGTGCAAAACCGCAAACCATCTTGTAGGCAACCGCCCGTGTCAGCGCCGAGCCCATGATGGTCGACACCAATTTTTCGTTATCCCGCTGTTTCTTTTGCGGCTTGCCGCTCCCCGCAAGGTGTACGTGCATATTGATCAGCCCCGGTATCAGATACCTGCCGCCCAAATCCCGTCTCTCATATGCCACTGGAATCCGATTGTCCGGCACAATATCCGCAATTTTCTCTCCGTCCACCAAAACCGACATGCCCGTCTGCGGCTTCATGTCGCGGCTGCCGTCCAGCAGGACCGCATTTGTCAATGCATATTTCATTCCCATGACCATTCCTTTTTCCGTTTCCGCACGCCCGTGTCGTGACACGTTGCGTACCTTCCGGGTTCATTATATCACAAAAGGAGTCCGACTGACAAGAGGGACAGGCAAAAAAGGCTTTACAGTAAACGGAAATGAAGGATATTATTTGACGAATTTGAACCACGGCAAAATCCCTTTCCATACATCCGGATAGGTGTCGTTTGGGCATCCTTTGCCGGTGCCCATAAAAGATACCCCGTTCGAAAATAACGATGCCGACGGCAGAAGCCGGGAAATCAGGACATCCGCCCCTTTTCCCGGCTCGACCGTCGGCTTTTCTATGTTCTTTTATTCCGATTCGCGCTTATTTTTCCGGAGCATGCAAACACCGAATGCAATCAGCACGGGCATCGCCGCCACTACTGTGAGAACGGAGCCGCATCCTTTCTTTCCCGTCTGATCCGTAGTTGCAGCATCGGTTGTAACCGCATCGTCCGTCAAATCTCCGTTAGTCGTAACCTCTGCGGGAACGGTTGTCTCGGTCTCATCGCCCGTATGGTTGCTCTTGAGTTTACCGAGTGCCGCCCATTCATCCCTGAGGGCATACAGCTTTCCGTTCGCATCTTCCATCACGTAGTCAATCGTGGTTGTATTTCCCGCACTGCCGATATACTGGTAAGCATATCTGTCATTGGGAGCGGTATCGCCGCGATCCATGAATTCCATCACATTTCCGGTCAGTGTGGAATTATCCGCCCATTTGAACAGCATCTTCTCCACGTCGCCCTTCACTCCCAATACGCGCTTGGAAACACGGATAACCATGGTCTTCCCCTCCAGCGTATACAGCGCCTGTCCCACATCTTCTCCCCTCCAACCGTCTGCAAGGGATTCGATGGATACATAATGGCTGTCACGCCTGCGGTTAAGCACGAAATCATAACCTTCCCAACCGGTGGTGGCATCGTTATCAATATTGATGAACAGATTCATCCAGTTGGCACCGTCATCAATCTCGATATTGTTCGCACATTCCACCATGAAGTAAAGATAGTCGCTATCCTGGGAAACCTTTGCATAGGAAAAATCGTTCCGTGCGGTATTGTCAACATAGGTATACCCTGCGTACATGCCGGCAACCGAGCGCAGATTTGCATCTCCAATATAATCGCGGTACTCCGGTCCGACATTGCTCCACGCGCCGATGTCACCCAACTTGACGGTTCCCTGCCCGGAAGCCGTGGGCATGGTGTCCTGACCCTTGAACGTGCGGATAATCGACGCCATCTGGTAGTAGTAGTTGTCTCCGAATCCGACCTCTTCTCCCTGACGCAGGCGCATCGGCTCCGCATCACGGGAATACTCCGTATTGAACTGGTCAACCATGTAGAAACCGGTCGTGGGAGTCCCTGCAAATTTATTTCTGCCCGACACATCATGATTCAGCCCGGCAACCCATTCATTCCAGCCGGTGATCAGAATCAGATCGGGATCCAACTTTTGGATCGCTTCAAACTGTCCGGCAAATCCTGCACCCGCACCGGAATCCAAAGAAAATCCGTAGGCACCGGAAACAGTGGGTGCAACCGTATTGACATAGCTGCGTCCCTTGTTGGTAGTGGGATGATGCCCGATACAAAGCGCAAGTTCTTCAAACTTTCCGTCCGCATTTCTGCCAGGTCCGCCGTTCACATAGCTCACACTGCCATCATCGTTGATTTTATACTCCTGCAGCCAGTTCCACATACCGTCCGCATCCTGCCATGCCCAGCAGTCACGCACCGTAAAATAAGTGTCAAGGAAGGACTGCTGCTCAGGGGATGCCTTGGAATAGTTCCCCATAAAGAGCGGCTTCCCCTCATACCGGTAGAACAGCTCATCGTACTTTTTCATATTCTCATCCGACAGAACGGAGCCGCGCAACTGTGACAGATCCGCATTGATACTGTCATGCGCAAACAGACAGATCTGCGGAGTCATAATTCCCTCTTTCCGCATTTCCAGCCAGGTATCAAACAAACTGAACAAACCGTCCGGGTAAGTAGCACCGTTGGTCAGATCCACAAAAATGAAATCCACACCCGCTGCCTCCAGCATCAGCGCATGTTTGCGCTGTACCCAGGAATCCGTATTGCGGTAATAGCCAAAATACGGCTCAGCCCAGTAAAATCCGCCTGTGGTGGACGGGTCCTGCAAATAAGCGGTCAGCTTTCTGGAACCGACCTCCAGATACTTGGCGGTAATATCCTTCGGAATCTGCGAATCGTCGCCGGTATGTGCAACAAAGTAGAACAACCCAACCTGCTTCTTTGATTTGGCACCGCCTGTCGTTTCTGCGGTAGGCGTCGTTCTGCCACGGTCATCGGTGGCAATCCAGGAAGAAAAGTCAATGGTCCGGGTATCCATATTCTTCATATCTACCGTTACTTCCGTATGCGTGAAGGAGAGATTGTCCACATATCCCTCAAGGCTGTTCGCAAACAGGGTAAAGTAACCGGAGGACTGCACGCGCGAGCTGTCCGCCTTTGCCCAAAGCACACGGTCCGGCGTGCGGAATTTCAGCGCGCCGTCACTGCCGTACTCCACCTGCACCAGCTCCTTGTCGTCACAGAACAACACAATGCATTCCACACGATCCTCAATCCGGAAGTTACGCACCTTGTCGGTCGATTCCAACGGCACACGCACTGCAATATTGGTTTCCGGCTCTTTGATCACCACGCAGTCCTTCTCAATGCGGAACCAAATCCCGCGATGGACGGTCTTTGCAGCCTGTTTGGACAAGCGGACTCCCGCCGCCAGATAACCGTCAGTCAGCTTCAGATCAAAGGAAAGCGTTCCGCCGTACAGTCCGTAATCATCGCCCAAAAACATGGATGATCCGAAGGAAAATGTCTTTTTCGCTTTACAGGACAGCACACCGTTTGCAAAAATCATATTGGTCCGCAAACTTGCCGTGGCAAGGTTCGGGTCATCTGCATAAGCCTGCAAATCCTCCGTCGAAAAATCATAAGTATAGATTTTCTGATCCGCATGCAGCCAGTTGTACTTCCGATCGCTGTGTGTGATGGAAGTAGCAGGCAACCGGACGGCACCCGCACCATCTGCAACCAGATCTTCGTCCGTTTCGTAAGAAGTCGTACTGTCATCGTCCAACGGCTTATCGGGAATCACCTCCGGAGCGGTGGTGATCTCCTCCCCGTCGTCCTCCGGCAAAAATTCCTTATAGGTCGCAATATACAGGTTATCCAATGCAAGTACTGCAACACGGGTTGCCCAACCGATTACCGATTTGCCATCCCCGCGCACCAGTGTATCGGTCAGTGCTGCAAGCTCTTTCTTGTTCGCATCGTATACCTTAATGCTCTTGAAACAATTGACCTTCTCCCGCACCGAGGAGGGATCGGACATCTCCAAACGGCAAATCAGGGTATCGGCAACGTAAATCTCCATTTCCTTGCCGTCATCCTCAACGCGCACGTTGGTGTAGGTTTTATTGTCAAACGTTGCTCCCTTGGGCAGATCAAAAGAGAAAACATTGTTGCGCACCTTAGAGCTCCGTTTGGCATCGTAAGTTTTGACGTTCACGCAGAACCGGTCTTTGTAACCGTACAAAAAGACACCGCTGTATCCGATGGAATTTGAATGCTCCGGGTCCTGGTCGGTTTCATAAAATGCCGTTCCCATCGGAATTCCACGCAAAAAAATACCCGCTTGGTAGTCCCCCTGCATTTCCAGCACATCGGCAGAAAAAGTATATCCGTCCGGAATCTCCTTCTCCGTATAAACCTGCGTAAATACGCGGGAGTTCAGATACAGATTTCCGCTCGCATCTTTATTGATTTTGATACTGCCGTCCCCGATTGCCTGCGCATCCAGGCGAAAGCGCCTGCTCATCGGAGTTGAAGCAGCATTGTCTCCCTCGGCATAATCGTCAAACGAATCCTCGTAATAGACATACCGTTCCCCTGTATCCCCTGGTGCAAGCCCCAACACAGGGATCATAAAGGGTACAAGCAAAAGAAGGGCGATTAAAAATGCCATAACTCTTCTCATAAGAAGCTCTCCTTGAATCTTCACATTTTTGCCAAAAAACGGCATTTTTAGTATACCACAAAAAAACACGCTCCGTCAATTGTATTTTCGCACGGGAATACAGCTTTTTTATTGTGCAATATGGCAAAAGTCTGCACAAACGATCTATGATCCCAAAAAAGGAGGCGGAAGTCCATGCTCCCGCCGCCCTGTATTGTCCGAACACTGTGCAAACTCAGCCTTCAAGCTGTCTGCCGAGAAAACTTGCAGCAGTCTGAATCAACTTGCTTTCCACATCCCCGCCGATTGCCGGAACGTTTCCGTCTGTCGCACGCAGGGAAACCACACAGCCGATGATATCACCCTCACTGACTATCGGCATGGCACAGCTGACATAATGGCTGGGGGGGGGCGGGTGGTTTTTGCCGTCGGTTAAAACGGGACCAGCCGCGTCACCGTTATGATACACATAGAGAGAACGGTTTTCAATAATTCTCTCCAATTCTTCCGAAAGGGATTTGTCGTTATACTCTTTTTTGGATACACCCGCGCAGGCGATTACGGCGTCGCGATCACAGATCACCACAGCCATTCCGCCGGTTTTGTGCAAGGTTTCGGCATACTGTGCCGCAAATCCCGCAAGCTCCCCGATCGGGGAATATTTTTTGAAAATGACTTCGCCCTCGCGATCGGTGAAAATCTCAAGCGGGTCGCCGCCACAGATAACATTGACACGAAAAACCTTATCAGCTTGGTTTTTTGCTGACTGAACCACCACAGAATTGTATTTTTCTGCGGTTCTTTCGATATTCTCCGTGTCCCCGTTAAAATTTGCGCTTGTCTCCGTTTCGGGCGCATCGTCGCACCGCAGGAGCGCGTCCACGTCGTCCCGCAGCTTGATCTCAATGCGGTTTTCGTATACGATAATGCGGTCAACAATCAGCCCAATGTCGCGCTTGTCCAGCTTTTCTTTGTTCAGAATATCGTGGAAGATGTCAAGCACTGTTTTGGCATGGCGGTTGGCTCTGATGATGGTATTTCTCGTATCTGCCGTCATGGCGATCTGATTTTCCAGCCCGTGAATCCGGTTGGCACTTTCCTCAATCAGCGCGTCGTAGGTTTCCATGATGACATCCTCGTTTCCTTTTGCGCGGGCGAGGTCGCGGGATTTTTGCCGCATCAGGATTTTGAG
>FR890539.1 GCA_000433415.1 Clostridium sp. CAG:448 | reverse complement strand
GACGCAGAGCACCGGCTCTACGGCGAGGAACGCCTCTCCGCCGTCCTCAATGCCAACCGCGACTGTTCGCCCAAGCCCCTGCTGTCCGCGGTCAGAGCAGACGTAGAGGCGTTTGCAGGGCAGGCGCCGCAGTTTGACGACATCACCGTTTTGAGTCTTTGCTATTACGGGCAGACGCCCCCGCCCTCTGATACGTAATTTTTGGGGGTGCAAAGAAAAACGCCTGCCGCCATATACAGAGAAAACCACGGGTCCCCCCTGTGGTTTTCTTTATGAACATCACGATCTGCACCCGAATCAGGATTTCGGATTCCGGCATGACTGCTTGGTACCAATCAGCTTATCTCTGCAGCACTTAAAGGTTGTAAGGCAGAAAAATAACAATGGTGTGTTTTTTACTTTGATCCGGAACACAATCATCGGTTGCACCAGATCGGTACCGTGTTTTGATCCGGCTTGATCGGTGTCATATCCGAAATGCAAACAAGCCATGAAACGTATGCCTCGCCATGCTTGCCGGCTGTATAATAATCGGTAAGCATGACATCCTTTTCGGTTGCCGTACGAGACGCAAAGTTGACCAGCCCATCTCCGGGTACAGCTGTCAGATTCCGCAGATCTTCCACGTTGAACCGCGATGTCGCACGGACGTCGTCACTCGTCCGGAATGCAAGCAAAATGGGACCCGTATATGCGGAAACCCTGAAGCTCATGGTTGTTTGGTCAGATACCCAGAAATGCGGCGCCATATCCAACACCAATTCAATTGTATCATCCGGGCTCCACACGCGCGAAATGCTGGCGTACTGCCCCGCGCAAACGGAGAGCTCCTCCCCATTGACTGTAAGACGCGTGTTTACAGACCACGCGGGAATACGCAGATTCAGCGTAAGCACCCGCTCACAGTCCGTGTTGACCCGGATGCGGATCTGCCCGTTCCGCGGATACTCGGTCTCCTGCGCAATTTCCACTCTGTGCCCGCTTTCCAGCCGGGTTTCAATCCCTGACTGACCATAGTAGTTGAGATACAAACTGTCTCCCCCCGAGAGCAGTGCCCATTCGGTCAACTGCGACAACCCGCGGTTGCCGTTTGCCTGGCAGCAGGACATATCCCGCGCACCGAGGTAAGAATGTCCCTCCAGCGTAATACGCGCCGCCTCGCGGGTGCCGTCCGAGTTATTCATATAGGTAAAATTGCGTTCTCCGTCCAACAACGATCCCAGTGTTGCGTTGAAGAAGGACAGCTCCAATTCGTCCGCAACGCGCGAGTCGCGACTGATTGCCAAATAATCAGTCGAAAATGCCATCCATGCCACTGTGTTGCAGGTCTCACTGCCGGCGCCGTACAGGTTTCCGGTCGCCCCCTCGCCCGTGCCGAAGCTACCGGTATTGTGACGGTCATTCTGAACCATTCCCCACCACAGATTGGCCAGTGCGGTATTGTACTCCTCTTTGCCGGTAATGCGGTACAGTGTTGCCAGTGTTTCCAACGCATACAACCCCTCCCAACGCGGCTGACCAGACGCATAGTACGGTTTTCCTGCCAGTGCCGCATCCATCCAATTGCAGGACAGAGTAGTCTTGGAGTAGAAATCCAAGTAGGTATCCTTCCAGTCCTGATTAACGATGCGTTCAGCGGCTTGCAGGTACTTTTCCTCGCCGGTTTCTTCATAGAACAGCGCAAAGGCGTGACCGATCGCCAGGTTGCATTCTGCCCAGTTCTGCGCCACAAGCGATATATTCCCCGTGATGAAGTGGTCATAGATGTTGTCCAGTGCGCGCTGTGCAATCTCCAATGCCTGTCGATTGCCGGTCACCTGATACCATCGGTACAAACCATAGATACAGTGGTACTGCCCCCATGTGTCCCACTTGCCTAAATTGGACGAGCTGACATCCCTCTCAAACTGCTGGTTACGCTTCCACGGACCGAGGTAACCGTCCTCGTTCTGCGCCTTACCAAACGTCTCGACAAAGCGATCTCCGACCTTTTGCGTTTCGGGATCGCGATGCGTAAGATAAGTCTGCGCAATGCCCGTCAGCAGCTTACCCGGAAACTCCCCGTGCCACATGCACTTCCCGATCTTGCCATTCTGCGGGTTCAGAAAGCCTTCGAACAATCCGGGGTTATCCTCAAGTATTTTCTGAACCCAGTTCTGCTCGTTCGCGGCAAGAATACGTCCGACCTCGCCGGACAGGTTCAGATTCGTTATCCGGTTTTCCAATATCTTCACTGTATTCCCTCCTTTTTGCGACGGAAGCGGAACAACTGCCTCGGCAGCCGACCCGGACTCCTCCTGTGTCGTTTGCGCTTGTGTATTTGTCGTGTCGATGCCGCCTGTTGCGGACTGTGTCGCGCTCACGGTTCCCGCGGACTCCGATGGGAACGCACGGTTGCACCCGACAAACAGTGCGGTAATTAGCAGACAGATCGACACGATTCCGCATAAAATTCGATTCCTGTTTTTCATGCCGCCCTCCATTCCTGCATCATACTGCCGAATGACGCGCAGAGCGCCGCCTGTACAGAATGATGATACATCCGACTGTAAGCAAACACAGCAGAACACCGGCAGTTCCAAGCGATGATGCGCATCCACCGCCCGCACGATCGTTCTCCGCCCCGGTCCCGGACGTCGGAAACGTTTTCTGCTCGGTCGGGATCGGATCCGTAGCTTCAGCAGTGTCGGAAACAGTCTGCGAGTCGGTTTCCAAAACAGTTTCCGCATTGGTTTTCTCAACGGTTTCCAAGACGGTTTCCAAGACGGTCTCCAACGTGGTTTCCGTTTCAAGGACGGGCATATCAGGCTCCTTTTGTACGAATATACAGTCAAAGTACGCATTGTTGTCGTAATACTTCTGCCCATCCGGCTTGAGGTTATCCTCGCCGGACTCATACGCAGTGTCATGTGTCAGCGTAAGAATATGAAGTCCAGGCTGCAAATCCGTCCTGACAAAGCAGATCTCGGATTGGTACGGCACGTCAGCCGTTTCCGGACGGACATCAGCATGAGGTGTAAATGTCCCAACGATCTCACCGTCCACGTCCACCGTAACCTTGCAGGCAAAATAGGTCTTTGCAAAAGCAATGGCAAGCGTACTGCCGCGGAACACGCAGGTAACGCGCGCGCCTACCTGCCCGATGTTGAAATGCAGTGTGCCGCCGTATGCCCCGCCGCCCCCCTGAATCGACGCCGCCTCCAAATCATACGGCCAGGTGTACACAAACTCTGTGCTCGTATCATCCATAGCGACAAGGTTCAGCCCAGTCAAGACTTCGTCGGTATACAGGGATGTTCTCTTTCCGACCTCCAGAGCAACCGGAACCTCTGATTGCTTCCCCTTCACAATCAGTGCATCAAACAGCGCAACGTTATCGTAATAGGTGTTCCCGTCCGGTTTGAGGTTATCCTCACCCGAGTTATGTGCAGTTGCGTGCGTCACGGTCAACTTATGGTCACCGTCCGACAGTGTGTCCGTGACAAAAACGACGCGGCTCTGTCCACCTGCCAGGTCCTCGACGGGTGCATCCTCCTTATAGGGCGCAGTCCTGCCAATTTCCTTTCCGTCGACCGATATGATGATATCCGCCGCAAAATGATGCTCGGCAAACAACAGCGCCAGAAAACAACCGGAGAACTCATAAGTAAAACTGGCACCAACCTGTCCCCACTGCGAGGTGAGCGTACCTTCGACGGCACTCTCCGATGCCACCTTTGCCGCGTCCAAGTGATACGGCCAGGAATAGGTGATTCCGGAGTCACGGTCATCCACTACCTCATAACCGGAGGCCCGCAGGGACGAAACGTCCAAATCGGTAGCCAACTCCCCCACAAAAACAGGAGATCTTTCGGCAACCGCAGGAATATACAGGCACCCGAACAAAAACATTGCGATGAGCGAAAGCAACATGATCTTCTTCAATCTCTTTTCCTCCTTTGGCAAAGCATATTGACAACTTACAGAATATAGTATATACTATGCACGGGAATCAGTCAAGAGTGTGCGAAAAAGACGGCAAATCAGCTACATTACGACGAAAAACGCGCAACAATGCGCAAGGAAAGGAAATTGATATGTATCGAAGCGAACGAGAAAATGAGATCATTGCCATTCTGGAGCAACGGAAGTACTCCACCGTCGAGTGCCTTGCACAAACACTTCATATCAGTCCCTCCAGCGTGCGGCGCGACCTGTCTGCATTGGAAAAGCGCGGTCTGATCCGCCGATCGTACGGGGGTGCAACGCTGTGCGACTCCAATAAAATTGCCATTCCGTTTTTGTCAAGAATGCAGGAGAATAAGCGCGAGAAAAAACGAATCGCCACCCTCGCCGCCAGGCTTGTCAAGGAGGGAGACGTTATCTTCGTGGACGCTTCCTCCACGGTCGTGTACTTTTTGCAGGAAATTACCGGTATCCGGGGACTCACTGTCGTCACGAACAGCATTGAGGCGCTTCACTTTCTGTCAGCGTACCAGATCAGGGTGATCTGCACCGGAGGAGCAATCAGCTATGAGAACCGCTTCGCACTTACAGGAGATACGGTCATGGAAGCGATCGACAAGGTGCGCGCCAACACTGCCTTTTTCTCCGCTAGAGGGATAGATGAAGACGGTATCCTATACGACTGCTACCAGAATGAGATCGACATAACGCGGCGCATGATGCGTTGCTCGGCAAGATCCGTCCTGCTCTGCGACAGCAGCAAAATCGGACATACATCAACCTTTGTCAAGGGAAATCTTTCGGAAATCGACACCGTCGTATGCGATATCAATCTATCCGAACCGTTCGGCAAGCAGTATGCGGGTACAGTTTTCCTGTAACAAATGCGGCGGGAAAAATCGCACAATTTTACGGTATAATTTTATGGAAATAACGAATCAACGGCATTTTCCCGCAACTAATCAGGCAAACAGCCGATGACGGCAGAAAGGGGGAACCTCTATGATCGAATTTGACAAGGATTTTGAAAAACAGTGCGGCGAATACATGGAGTATCTCTACCGTCTTGCAGAAAAGCAATATAACGATTGCCCGGATATTGATACCTTGGTACAGGACACGCTTACGGTTTTGGTCGTAAAAGTCAGCAAGGGCGAAAATATCGAATACCGCAAAGGTTTTTTATCAGCAGTTCTCAGGAACAAATACAATGCGTGGCTTCGCGAAAAGTACAAAGGGGAATACGTAGAGTACGCTGACGGTGCGATCAGCGAAACTTACAATGAAATTGAAGAAAAAGAAGAAACCGCGCGCAGAACTGAGGAATACGAAGCGGTGCGCCGCGAAATCGGACGCCTGCTCTGTATTTACCGCGAGGTTACCGTGCGCCACTACATCCACGGACAAACGGTAAAACAGATTTCAAAAGAGCTTGGCATTCCACGCGGAACGGTATTATCCCGTCTTTCCACGGCAAGAGATCAGATCAGGGAGGGACTTGAAAACATGGAAAAGTATTCGCAGATCAGCTATGAACCCAAAACCGCATCCATTTGTATATGGGGGAACGACGGACTCAAAGGCGAGCCGTTTTCGCTCATGCGTTCGGATATTGAAGCCAACATCTTAAATCTGGCGTATGAAAATCCCGTTTCGGTGCGCGGAATTGCCGATACGATGGGGATGCCAAGTGCATATATGGAACCGATTATTGACTCTTTGGTCAAGGGAGAGCTGATGGGCAGAACCGCGGGAGGACTTGTCTATACCCGTTGCTTCGTGCAAAGATATGAGGATGCCTTTGGCGATATCCCTGCGCAAGAAAAGCTTGCCGATCAATACGCATCCCGGGTATGGGAGATCGTTTGGAAACACCTTGAGCCGCTGACAAAGCGTGATGACTTTGCAAAAATGTCCGACAAGCAAAAGGCAACCATGCTTTTGTTTGTTATCAATCAAATGCTAAGTGATGTTTTGCATAAAAGCCGTCCCGGTGAAGATCATTCTCCCAAACAGCCCCCCGACCGTCCCGATGCAGGCAGATGGTTGGCAACAGTGACTGTATATGAGCACGATCAAATGCGAAACAATCCATACGATGGCTCCGGTCCCGTATGTGTCAGATACAGCACCAATCATGACGGCAAGTTTGATTGCCAGATGTTCGATTGTCAATCACTTTTCGGGGATGCACATTGGGCTTACAGTCAGTTTAAATACAAATGCTCATTGCAAAGTATTTTACGATTCTATGCATCCTTGCTCCCCTGTGACGTCAAAACCGACAATGAACTTTTATATGAGCTGATCCCCGAATTTGAAAAGCTTTGCATATTAAAACGCGGTACGGACGGCGAGATCAAATTGGATATTCCGGCATTGCCGTTCACCGAAGTAACCGAATATTGGAATCCCGCTTGCGAAGCAATCAAGAAGGAACTTTTCGATTTGTTGTCCGATGATCTGCGCAGGCTTTGGGCAAAGACCAAGAACCACGTCCCCCAGCACGTGGATGAAGCAAAATATTTCGTTCACGCAGGCGCGATGGGTGCGTACATAAAAGCGCAGCTTCTCGCAATCGTTCACAAAGAGCTTTTGCCTTATCCGGTGGTGGTCGGCAAAACACCGCTGATCTACATTGCTTACCGGAAGAAGGATCTATAAACGGAATCTTGGTAGGACAGTTCTTTTGATGTAAACGGGCGATTTTCCACTTGATCACAGACGAGAATTTCGACAACATCTCCGGTTTCGGTTTTGCCGGAAAAGGCAGGCGCAAATGATTTGCGCAATGTGTTAACAGAAGGTTATACCAACATAGACAGCTTGAAGGTGGCACCGGATTTATGAGATGCGAGGTCCGGTTGATGCTATGAAATAAAAACACCGCCGAAAGTGACCGTTTTGGTTATTCCCGGCGATATTCATTTTACTTTTCAACACTTATTCGACAACCTTCTGCACCAAGAAAGCCACAGGCAACGACTGTGGCTTTCTCTATACAGGGGCAGGAGGATTCTGAACCCATCCTCGCTTTGCTCGGGGGCAAGTCGCATATTCTTTCCTGCTTTCTGTTTTCTCTTTGCGCCTTGCCACACGGCTTCTCTTGCTTCCTCGAAAAGCGGAGAAATCTCTCGAAATCTCCGCTTTTCTCGTTTTTTCTCGGTCGGATCTAAATCGACCTAAAGACATGGCAGGGGCAGGAGGATTCGAACCCGCGACCCACGGTTTTGGAGACCGGTACTCTACCAGCTGAGCTATACCCCTTTGTACCGTGCTATTATATCACACCTGCCCCGGTTTTGCAAGGGGTTTTTGAAAAATAATTTGACAGAACCGAAAAAAATTCATCAAGGTCAGTCAGGAACATGTCCCTGCATCGTTGATCAACCGCTCCATCTTTTCCAATGCATCATCCAAAAGCACCGAGATCGTCTGATCGCGGATACCTGCGACCAGGTGATTACAGCGATTTGTGGGCAAAAGGATCTTCTTTGCGCGGCTCTGTGCCACCGCGAGCGCCATGGCTGGGGTGATCTCCCCCAGCATGGAATCCGCAATCACGATGCCGATCGGTCCGACAATCAGATCTGCCTCTTTCGCACAGACACAAATGGCATTCTCTCCCGTTGCCGCTGCCGTGGCACCGCCCTTCAGCATTACGGCTGTTGCCATGCTGTTGGTGCCGACACAAACAAGATCAACTCCGGGAAAGCGGGAAAGAATGCGTGCGCACAGCTCTTTTCCCATTCGTCCACCCTGACCGTCAATCAACAAAATCCGCATGCTTTTCTCCCCCCTTTTCCGTTTCATCAACCGTTTTTTATTCCGCTTCCGTGTAAATTTTGCGGAACTCCGCAACTGCGGCGCCGAAATCCGCAATGGCATCCTCGATAACCGCAGGCTGCGTCAGATCGATACCGGCAACGCGCAGGCTGTCAAGCGGACTCTTGGAACCGCCGCAGCTCAGAAAATCGATATACTTGCTCACATAGGCATCGCCCTCTGTTTCAATCCGCTTGACAATCGCAGAAGCGGCAGAAATGCAGGTTGCGTACTTGTAAACGTAGAAATATCTGTAGAAATGCGGAATGCGCATCCACTCCATCGCGATCTGCTTATCGCAGGCAACATCCTTGCCGAAATAGCGTTTCACCAGCTTGTAATACTCTTTGTTGAGCAGTTCCTGGGTCAGCGTCTTGCCGGAAGCAACCAGTGTATGGAATTTTTCCTCGAATTCCGCGAACATGGTCTGGCGGAACAGCGTTCCCTTGTAGGTTTCCATCAACTGGTTGAGGACAGACAGTTTCTCCTCACGGCTGTCGCTCTCGCGCAGTTTCCGGTGTGCAAACAGCAATTCATTGACTGTCGAGGCAACCTCGGCAACAAAAATGGTATAATCCGCCTGCTGAGGTGTGTTAGATTTGTGGGAAAAATAAGAGTGCATGGAATGTCCCGCTTCGTGCGCGAGCGTAGAAACATCGTCAAGCGTATCCGTATAGTTCAGAAGAATGTAGGGCTGTGTATCATAGGTGCCGGAGCTGTATGCGCCGCCGCGCTTTCCCTGTGACGGATAGACATCCACCCACTTCTGCTCCTTAATGCCCTTCTCCAATGTATCATGATATTCGGTACCGAACACCTTGACCGTCTCCAGCACCTCTTCTACCGCTTCCTCAAAGCTGTATTTGCGGGTGCAATCGCCGATCAGCGGCGCATAAACATCGTACAGGTGCAGTTTCTGCAATCCGAGCACTTCCCGCTTGATCGCATAATAGTCGAACAGAACCGACAGATTCTTGTTGACCGTCGCAATCAGATTGTGATAAATATCCGGAGTCACCTCATCGGCAAACACGGACGCCTGCAGACTGCTGTCATAGCCGCGCACCTCGGCATTGGTCACACGTTCCTTGGTATAAGCATTGAGCAATGCGGAAAAGGTATTGCCGAACTGACCGTAGGTTTCGTACAGTTTGGTAAACGCCGCTTTCCGGACACGGCGATCGGCGCTCATCAGCATGGGCACATAGGTCGCGTCAGTCAGCTCTACCTTCTTGCCGTCCTCTCCCCGGATCTTTCCGAACCGCAGGTCCGCATTGGCAAAGACCGTGCGGATATCCGCATGGGAGCCCATTCCCTTTTGCAGATTGGCGAACAGCTTTTCGCATTCATCGGACAGCGTATAGGGCTTATACCGCTGCTGCACATCGATATTGCGCTGATAGGCAAGCAATGCGGGATATTCCGCATACCACTGCTCCAATACCTGTGCATCCAGGCGAATCAGAGAAGGACCGACGAAATAGGTTGCCGCGCTGTAGCTGTCAAACAGATCAATAACTTCCCCACGCAGAGAAAGGAATCGGTTGTCCGAGGTATCGGTGTCGTAATTCAGCGCCGCGTACTGATAAAGAACGGAAAGAAGCCTTTCAATTGTCGTGACATCCTCCAATGCCGCATACAGATTCTGCGCGCTCTTGCACATTTTCTTTTCGTGCGCGCCGAATGCCGCAATCATCGTCTTTGCTTTTTTACAGTCGGCACGGAATGCCGCCTCATCCGCATAAAGAACACTTAAATCCCACTTATACTCCGGTTTGATTTCGTTTCTTGTTGCCATTTTTTTACCCTCTTTTCTTTTATCTGTTTCTTTTAATCATTTAATCGATCATTTCCGCATACCGATACACCCCGTCCGCATAGAGAAGCATCCACCCGTTCCCGCTCTGCCGCGCATCCACGCACGGCAAAAGAAACAGCCGCACCTCTCCATCCGCCGGGAGATTGTCAAGACAGGGGGGGTTTTCAACCCCGGAGGTTACCCCCCGCCTCTCCGCCAAGCTGCTCCGCAGTATAGATCAGACGGATCCCGTCCGTATAACCGCAGACACCCGTATACGGTCCCTGCGCGTTCAGATTCTGTCTGATCGGATCTTTTTCCGACTCCGCCATGACGGAAAAGAAAGGAATGCCGGATAACCCGCATGG
>FR890538.1:8305-9524 GCA_000433415.1 Clostridium sp. CAG:448 | reverse complement strand
ACCGTGCCTGTTGCTTTACTGTAGCTCAAATCAATCACAAAACCCATATTGAATGCGTCTACACCCCACGTGTTTTTCATCGAAGCGGAGAAGCCGTGAGCTATCTCAACTCCTTCGGCATGTTCGGACGTGGTCGTCCAGTCGTTTGTGATACTGCTTGCACCGAAGCCGAGTTCGTATTTCTGCTTACTGAGCGACTCAAATTTCGAAACATAGTCGGCGGTAGTAGCGGTATTCGACCAATAAGCGAACGGGTCGCCCTCGGCGTTTTCCGGCAGTACATGGCTGTTCAGTATCGGCAGAGCCTTTGCTTTCCCCGCCGCGATATCCGCCTTATAGGTTTCGTTGTACAGTACCGCAAACTCATCGTAATACTCGCGGTCAAGCATGGTGTAGACCGGTTGCCCGGGGATCATCAGGGCAATGGTATTTCGCTCGCTGAGATCAAAATCGCCCTTTTGCGGGTCATAAAGCGAGTAATAATAGGTTGTTGCCGGCACGCGGTACAGCACTACGGAATCGTTGCCGCCGGTATTAAAGGAGGCGCTGTATTCCTTTGAAAGGGTATCCTCGGTGCTCTTGGTAAAGTCCATGGTATATCCGAGCGTCGCCTCATACCGCCACACCTTCAGATCTCCCTGCACAACAATAGACGCACCAAAGGAAGTATTATGTGACGAGGAATTCGTGTCCGAATAGCCGGAGGAGAAGGTGTAGGTGGTTGAACCGTCCGAAAAATCAAGGTCATAGTCACCGAGCTCCGCAAAATAGGGAGCCGCCTGAAGCACCGCCTGCACCTGTGCGTCGGAATATCCGTAACCCTTGCCTTCATAGCGGGCAAAAAGACCGTCTTTGTTCACGTCCGCCGCAAGCAGTATGCAGTTATACGGCATATCCCATGCAAGGTCGGCATCGTGACACAGCTTTGAATATTCGTCGTTCTCGGCTGGTCCCGTCATACTTGTCGGGGGNGCTGTCACCGTATACTTGCCGGCGGTGGAAAGCGTGCCGCTGCCGAAATCCTCGCCGTAGAACACATCGGTAAACAGGTCGAATTTCCGCGCGTTCGGGCTGGTATTCTTTTGCCTTTCGGCGGCAAGCGCGATGACCTGCTCACGTCCCTCTGTGTTATGGTCAAAGTTGCCTGCGATGACATCCTGGTACCACCACCATCTCGCACTTGAGTTGTCGATGCGTGCGGTATTGCGCAGAAGATTGA
>FR890538.1:0-8265 GCA_000433415.1 Clostridium sp. CAG:448 | reverse complement strand
ACAGACCTCCTGCAATCCAGACCTGTTCCGGCGTACCTCTGCCGTTGATCGCAACGCTTGTCATGGCAGGCTTCGGCTTTACCCCCAGATCCTTGGTTCCGTTTGCGGTATAACCGCTCATGGATGTTTTCTGCACATTCGTTATGGAATTGCTCTGCCCGTAATAAACGGCAAAGCCCATGTTTTCGTCGTCGGTTTTCTTGTCCCAGATAAAGCCCTTCTGCTTTTCTTCCCTGACCTCACGGAAATATCCGGCAACTATGATTTCCTGCCAGCCGTCGCCGTCGATGTCTCCCGCGGCGAGGTTTCCGTAGCGAATATGATCGTAGTAACGGCTGCCGTCCGCTTTTTCATCCTCGCGGTTCAGGGTCATCAGGGACTTCTGATCCACTCTTTTTAGGTTCCCGTTTTCGGCTTTGTATACCGAGAGCTTTGAAACAGCCTTACGGAAGGAATCACCGGAAATCTCCTTGTCCCTGCCGTCGATTTTATCCGGGTCGGCAATGCCTGCGTACACGATAAGCTCATCACAGCCGTCACGGTCAATATCCGCCGAGACAAGCGATTTCGTAATCTGGTCGCGCTCATACAGAGTCGTGTTCCAGCCGTCGAAATAGGCATTGCCGCTACCCTTGGACTTAACAAACGATTTTCTTGAAAGTCCCTGCTCACCGGAAATGCCGGTTCCGGCGATTCCCCACAGATCATCATTGCCGGCGTATGTGATAACGGCGGTCATCTTTCCGTCACCATCATAGTCGCCCGCCGTGACATTGAAATAGTGGCGGAATTCCTGATATTCCAGCTCGCCGTAACCGGGTTTCTTGCACGCCCACATCGGAGCGTCGGCAATTTTCTGAAGCTCGGAGCGCTTGTTGTTTACAAGGTTTTGTACCCAGTAGCAGATCTTCGCCGTGTTCTTGGAATTATCCATATCGCAAAGACCGACAAAGATAGCATGATCGTTTCTGCCCGTGCCGAGCGGGTCGTAAGCCGTTCCGACAGCGAAAGCGACATTATCGACCGAGGAAATGCTGTATGTACCGCTCGGTGACTCGATAATATTCTTTCCTAGTGTCAGCTTGTCATACACCTTGGTGTGATCCTGTGCCGATTGCCCCTCTGCATTGCGGTAGCTGTAAATGATTGGCTCATACCACGGGGTGATGGCAAAGGGTTGCCCCTTCTTTGTACCGTATGGGTTGCTTTCATCCTCTGCCCATCCGGCAGGGGGAGTCGTATCCGGCGTAAGCAATGCGCCATATGAGCCGGAATTTGACGATCCGGACTCGGCATGGACTGTCATGGGCATAATGGCTAATGTCACCATGCAAATTGCGAGCAGGATGCTGGGTATTCGTTTTCTCATCTTTCGTTACCTCCGTTCTGTGTATATCGATTTGGTTATGCAACTATGCTTTTTACATCAATCCAGTGCAATGATCGTGAGACTGTAGTTTGCACCTTTGATATTTGTGATGGGAGTCATCTTTCTGAAACTGTATTTAAGCACAATATCATCCTCTGCTTTGCAGATATAGTCAAGCGTAAACGGGACCCACACCTCTGAATTTTCGGCATCGTTTGTATACATATGAACATATGTATTCAGGTCGCTTTCTTTTGAAAAACCATCCTGCAATCCCGCTGCGTACCAACCGCTCGTTTCGGCATAAATACCGAACGACCCGCTGAATGTGATACTGTATGTATGACCCTTTTTTAGCGTTACGGTTCGCTGATTCAGATTCCAGTCAATAAGCTCACCGGAATTGATTTTTTCCCATAATACAAGAGGTTCATCGAACGAAACAGCGCTGTGGTTGGACGCATAAAAATATCCCGCGCAACTTCCGTCTTTTCCGTCCTGTCCGTCCTTCCCGTCAATGCCATCCTTGCCGTCAAGCCCCCTCAGAACGGAAAGATCATACAGATTCAGCCAAACCTCGTCATCGGTATAACGCCATTGCAGAGTACTTTCGTTCACACGAAATTCCGGTGTTTTCCCGTTTATGCCGTCCGCACCGCTTTGTCCGGCGGGTCCCGAAATATCAGCGAGAGCAACAAGGTTCTGCCATTCTCCACCCTCGTAACGCCATTGTATGTGGGAATCGGCTCTTTGTACCTCAATGGTTTTGCCGTCAACGCCATCCTTTCCGTCAAGCCCGTCTTTTCCGTTGATCCCGTCCACACCCTTTTCTCCCATAGCACCCATAAGCTCTGCCAATGTCACAAGATCGTGCCATTCGGTCTCATTGGTGTATTTCCACTGGATTGCAGTGCCGTTGTTCCGAGCTTCCGGCAAATCAGTATTCCTATTCGCTGTTCCGGAACATCCGGTGGCAAGGACAGTGCAAAGTGCCAAAAGCATGCTCACAAAAAATTTTCTGCAGTTTTTCATTTTTCTCCTCCGATTAAGATAGTTCCACGGCGGGTTTCAAAATACCGATGCTCACGCCGTAAATGAGCTGCGGCGGTTTATGCCTTTATATTTATCCGCAAACGGAGCACACTCCGTTTTAAGATTTCCATCCGACTTTTTAAAATCATACTCGTCCCTGATAGCGCGGAGTGGGCAATACCAGAATCGGCGACGTGACCCTGCTCTTGACACAAACTGTTTCGCATATACGGTGTATCTCATGTTGACATTTTCAAAGAATTTTTTCGCGCGCGATATGCTTCGGATGTTATTACTTTCCATGCTCCCACATCATCCGATATGGTTTCTGGTATATACATCACTTAGCCTGTTTGGCAATGAACATTCATTCACATTGCTATTATATCATAGATCAGGAGAAAAAGCAATAGAAAAATTGCTTTTCCGATCTCTTTATATTCTCAGGCAAAAACGGTGCTGACAACGGGGTTCCGACCGGATGCGCGAATTTTCATCGTCCGGCTGTAACCGATGACAGACGGATCATAACTGTCCATCGCCGCCTACACGATGCGGATTGCCTCGCAGTAATCCTCCTCGCGGGAAATCGGTCCCTGAAACATCAGATATTCCGCCTCCGGCAGATGAATGGTATTGAACCCCTCCGGATCATCCCCATATAATCGGTTTCGACCTCTACGCCCTGCACATAGGAATACCAAGGAGAAAACAGTGATACCTGCGCAAGATCGGACAGACTGATTTTCTCTGTTTTGTTTTTTTCTATGTAGTCCTGCATCCGTTAGACAGCCAACAAGAGGTGCGCGCCCTCGTGAATAAGATAATAAGAATAAGCAACAATCGCCGCAAAAATACCGACGAGTTGGCGTACCTGCGATAAAGCAGGTGCGCCAAGCTTTTATGTCCAACTCATTTTTTGGTTTATAACCTCTCAATTATTAAGAGGTGGACAAATTGTCAAAAACTTGGTATAATATAATCACAGACCGGTCAAGTAACAAAATCAGGAGAATTGTTTATATGACATTTGGACAAAAGATAAAATCACTTCGACGAGAAGCAAATATGACACAAGAAAATCTTGCAGAACTTCTTTCTATTTCTCCGCAGGCAATCAGCCGTTGGGAAACAGATGTTGCTATGCCCGACATTTCTTTATTGCCGCCGCTTGCCAATTTATTTAATGTAACCACCGATTATCTGCTTGGAATGGAAACCTACCAAAAGGATTTGAGAAAAGCGGAGTTTGACGAAGCATTCCACAAATATTGGCAACACGACGACAAAGAAAAGAATTATCAAATCGCCCTGCGTGCGGTTGCTGAATATCCGGGAAATATGGAGTATGTGGAATGGCTGGCATCGGCAGAGTATTATGTTGCTTTGCCGACCTTGGATAATAGTGAATATACGCGTTTGCTTGAAAGTTCAGCAAAACATTATAAATTGGTTTTGGATAACACCAAGGATTCAAAATTATATTCCAAAGCGTTGTTCGGAATCGTTCTTGCACTTAGCTATAATCAAAAAAAGGACGAAGCCAAACAATACGCTATGTTAGAAGAGGATGAGGAGAAAAGAGATGAGCTGCTTTGTTGGTGCTTAGAGGGTGAAGAAAGAAAAAAGCATTGTCAGCACCTTACAAATACAAAATTAAATAGCTTTCTCTTCCAACTAACATTCGGTCAAGACTCAATTGACGTGTATGATGCCGTTGAAAAAATACTGAATATTATGTTTCCGGACGGTAATTTTCAGTATTATCACAATACTCTGCAATATAATTCTATCAGCAAAGCCATTTGCTTCTGCAAAACACAGCAATATGACCGTGTATTGGAAGAATTGAAAAAAGCAAGGTACCATGCGGAAGAAATGACAAAAATAAATCACCAAAAGACAATAAAGTTCACTTCTCCGCTATTTTCACTTATTGAAGAAGAGCATCCCGTTACAGATTCCGATATAACCGATATTGATGATTTCATTCAGTGTTTGAATAACATCCGTTGCTTTGATCCTATCAGGGAAACAGAGGATTTTAAAGCTTTGATGACATTATAACCCAACTTCTGCTCGCGCGGGGCTTCGCTTTTGTGTCCACAAAAGCAGTGCTTGTCAGGAAAAACAGACAGACTTTCAGAGCGCACAAACCAAAGGCTCCCTTGTGTAAAGGGAGGCTCATTACCGCCCGACAGTACACCTAAAAGGTGTAACACACTATACCTTGCAGGGCAAGGCGTGTGAAAAGGAGTACGAACAAATGCCCGTACTCCTATTGTTTTTTCGGCAGGTAAAACCTGCTTTATGGAAGGCACCCCTTGCCTTACCCTTTTTGACATAGTTATATCCCCTCCAAAAGTCATATCTGAAGCTCTGCCCCCGTGCGCAGATATGTCAGGCGAGCCCCCAGGCGGGCTTTCATTTTTTGTATGATTTCTCGCCGGTGCAGTGGCAGGTGTAGTAAGACGATCTGCTTTCCGTCAGTGCGGCGGCAACGCCGCCCATATAGCCGTCACTTTCGTAGCGTCTTTTTGTCGGCTCGTAAAGGTGCATCCCCCCAACCACCGCTGTCGGGTCATTACCGACAAGCGTTTTCGCACGACGAACGATATTCACAATGCCAGCATGTGCGCACCCGCAAATCATAACACGATTATTGCCGGATGTGATGATATGATTCTGCTCATGGTGAAAGTCGTCCGGAAACATTCTGCCGTTCCTTTTCACAAGCAGATTGCCATCCGATCCCGGCAGTGGGAATTGTCCGGTGACATTTGAAAACAGCGTAATCTCATCGTCTATCACATGAATACCATCGGTAAACACAAATCGGCCTGCGGACAGAAGTGCTCTGTCCATTCCCGCATAGAATGGGAGACCAAGGACTTTTACATACCATTTTTTCTATTCAGTAAGCGTATAATAACCGATGCAGCTATCGAAACAACTCCAAACACGGCAAGCAGGAAATATATCCCGCTACTTTCCCGGAAAAATACAAAAGCGAATGTGTGAAAATCTGCGCCACCAATTATATCTTGCTTATTCGTAGCAATAACCGAAAGTGCAACAGCAACACACATAAGGATAATTCCAAACGTAATAAGAATGTTAGCAACAATTTTTCTTTTCATAGAAGTGCCTCCTTTTCGGGATATTTATTATATCATATTTTGACATTAGTGTCAACATGCTCTAGTAAAGCTGCATATATCTCTCTCAATTCACCCATCGGTCTTCCCGCCTTTCGTTATTTGCTTTGTCACTGTCTCAATCAGCTGGTCGATGTTCAGCGGTTTCGGCAGGACGCCCGTCACACCGGCATCGGTATATTCGCGGAGGTCCTCTTCAAACAGATTTGCCGTCATAGCAATGACCGGCACGGTTCCGGCATCCGGTCTGTCGAGCGTACGGATCCGACGCGTTTCTTCAAGTCCGTCCACCCCCGGCATCATCACATCCGTGAGAATCACATCAATTTCACCGACAGCCGACGCAGCAAATTTTTCTACCGCCTGTCTGCCGTCATATGCCTTGATGATCTTTCCTCCCACATCTGTCACCATAAACTCGGCAATCTCCATATTCAGCTCGTTGTCCTCGACTATCAGCAAGGTAAGCACTGCAAGGGAAGCAGGACCGTCTGCCTGCGGTTCTGCCGTATCCGGAACATCGGCATACGGATAAGAAATTTTGATTTCAAATTGCGTTCCGCGTCCCTGTTCACTATCCACCTCCATGGTTCCGTTCAGTATATTTACCAGCTTTTGCACAATGGAAAAGCCCCACGCCGCCAAAGCGACTGACGCTACTCGTATTCTCCTGTGTAAACGGTTCAAACATGCTTTTCTGAAACTCCTTGCTCATTCCGATGCCGTTATCTTCGCAGACGAAATGCACCTCGGCATAGCCGTCGCGGTTCCGCGCCGGATTCTGGGAGAGCGAGAAACGCACGGTTCTGCCCTTTTTGCTGTATCTGACGGCATTGGCAATGATGTTCATCATAATCTGACGAAGATACAGCGATTCGCCGACCAAAGGTTTATCCTCACCGGAAAACTGCGGCGGTTCAAGCGTCACACCGTCATATCCCTTTGCCTGCTCTGCGGCGATCAGATACAGCTTTCGAACCTCCTCTGAAAGACGGAACACCGCTGTCGTCGGTATATCGTCGCCCCTCTTCCTATCCGCCTTGTTGAGCATCAGAATGATGTCATTGACAAGTTCAAGCAGAAGACAGGCTGTCTCGTGTCCGGCGCAGGCATCGACATATTCCTTTTTCAGCGCGGCAAATACAGCCGACATCGTGGCAAAGCTGTACACTTTTTTGACCGAAACACCGCTTATCGCGTCGTTTGAGAACAACTCGTCGGGCTTTGAAGCATTCTGCACGGCGATATATTTCCCGTTCAGATCCCTCAGCGTGCGTATATCGCTTGTCGCTTTGACCACAACCACCTGCCTGCTGTACATATACGGTCCCGCCCATGCGTAGCTCTCTTCCCGTCCGTTCATTGAAAAGCTGCCACACAGGCAGTCCACAGTCCCATCGCTCAGGCAAGCCTCCTTGTTCTGCCAGGATATCTGCTTGAATTCCGGCGTCACTCCGAGTCTGCGGCAGGCCTCTTTGGCAATCTCCACATCTATTCCGGCAAGTTGCCGTCATCGTCCAGATAAAAATACGGCGAATAAATATCGCTGCCGATAACAAGCATTTCCTTTTCCGTCGTTTTTTTCGGTGCATCGGTCACCGCACAACCCGAGAGAAACAGGCATATTGCCGCCAGGAATGCGGCGACAAGCCGTATCATTTTTCTCTTCATAAAACACCCCTCTTTTTACTTACCGAAACACCCGCAGGGTGTTTACGACAATTTTATTGATGAATCCGGACAGCTCCTCGCGGCTGTATCTGCCGTAGCCATCCACCACCACATGAAGCAATCCGTTTGAAAGATGGATATAAAGCATATCGAGCTCCGCTTCGGTGGCGTGCTTCAGCTCCCCGCGCCAATAGTCGATGCTTTTTTCTCTCGCAAGCTCTGTCATTTTAGCGAGAATCTTTCTGTCGCCTCCGTGAAAGACCAGTACGCGGCAAGCACTATCGTTGCGCTCTATCATTTCATAGATTGCGCTCATAAGTGAAGTGACATCGAGCGAGCGAATATATTTCAGCGACTCCTCAAAGCCGTCAAGCATCTCGTTTTCTATGCTCTCAAGCAAAGCAAAGCAGTCGGTATAGTGTGCATAGAAGGTTGCGCGGTTCAGTTCGGCAAGCTCACAAACCTCCTTGACCGTAATCTTGTTTATCGGCTTTTTTTCAAGCAGCTGCAGGAGGCTGTCTTTCAGCACCTTCTGCGTATAGCGCACACGGGCATCAGTCTTTTTCATACGAAAAACTCCCTTCACAAAAGATTTACAAAGATAAGCAACACCGCCTGTCATCATGTCGGATATCTTTCGGTTTCATAAAAGCTGACGGTTGCTATTTGCCTCTATCTGCATTATACTATAATCGTGAAAGATATTCAACACTTATCTCGAAAAAGGAGGGTGAAAATGTATAAAAAATATTTTGTTACCGGAGCAACAGGCTTTCTCGGCAAAGCGGTAGTACAAAGACTGCTCACAAAAGCGGCTGATATTTACGCTCTGGTCATGAAAGACGATCCGCTTGCAGCCACTCTGCCGAACGGAATATATGTTTGTGTGGGCAATGTCTGCGACCCCTCATCTCTTGATTCGTTTCTCGACGGTGCGGACGGACAAAGCTGTGTGATACACTGCGCAGGTATAGTTTCAGTCGCCAGCCGCCCAGGAGAGCAGCTTTACAATGTCAATGTCGGCGGCACGAAAAA
>FR890537.1:5802-6814 GCA_000433415.1 Clostridium sp. CAG:448 | reverse complement strand
CCGTGCCGTGACGGTCGAGCCGTCATAGCCGACCCAGGTGAAATCCTCGGCGGGCAGGGTGCACATGCCGGCGTGCGGACGGCAGAACAGATATGAGTCATAGCCGGACTTTGCCAGGATCTGTACCAGCCCTCGGGTGTGCCCGAACGGGTCAAAATTGATGGCGGTGGTGGGCGAAACGCCGAACTTTTCGGCAAAATAACGCCTGCCTTCCTCGATCTGGCGCACAAAGCTCTCGCCGGCGGGCAGGTTGCAGTCCGGCTGCAGATGCCAGCCGCCCATGATGTGCCATTTGCCCGCTTTGACCAGGTCCCTGATGCGCGCAAACAGCGCCGGTTCGTATTCTTCCGTGTAGCGGTAGAGCAACGCCTCGTTGTGGCAGAAAATGTAACCGTCGAATTCCTCGCAGAACCGGACCGCACAGCGGAACGTGGAGAGCGCCGCGGCGGCGCCCTCCTCCCATTCCCACTGCCAGACCGGATCCAGATGTGCGTTGCTGATCAGATAAAGCGTTTTCCGTTTCATGCGGCAACTCCTTTTTGGATGGGGTTGGTTGGTTTGGTTGGTTTGGTTGGTTTGACGGTTTGGATGTAATGGGACAAAGCGCGCCCGGTCGTCTCAGACGGTTCCGAACAGAAGCGGGTTGACCGAGCCGAACTCCACAAAGTGATCCGCGCAGGTCGGTCCCTTGGAGAAGGTCAGGTTGAATTTGGCATCCGCATTGACGCGGGTCAGGCGGAACAGAATCCGGTTAACGCCCTTGTGCAGTTGAATGTGCTGAATGTGGACATTCTCCGCGTCCCAGGTGTCGCAGTTGTGGCGTTCGGCAATCTTTTTGCCGTTGATGAAGAGCGCAAACGGAGCGGAGTGCCCGATCTGCGCGCAGACCTCCGTGTCCGCCTCGGCGTACAGCTCGCGGGCAAGGTAGATGACGCTGGGACCGATCATCCCGCAGATGTCGTCCATGCGGAAGCTGTCCTCCTTTTGGGAGAAGAGCGTTTCTTCATAGGCG
>FR890537.1:3609-5770 GCA_000433415.1 Clostridium sp. CAG:448 | reverse complement strand
TGTCGTCGCGGCGGAGCGGGGAGAACGCCGTATCGGGGGTCAGATATTCCGTCTGTGTGTCCACCGCAAAGTTGAGGTGGAAGCGGCGCACCACGTCGTTGGAATCCCCGTCGTAGGGGACGTTCATCAGGTGCCAGTAGTTGGGCACCTTGAGCAGTGCCTCGGTCGTGCAGACCGGGTCGGTCTTCCAGATCGGTCCGATCGCCTTCCAAAGCGTGCATCCGACAATGCCGAACTGCCAGGAGCCGCGCAGGCCCTCCCCGGTTTCGTAGGCGACGTCGATCAGGTTCTTTTCCGCCAGCACCGGCGCGTCGGCAGGCACCGAGAAGGTCATTTCCCGTATCGCCTGTCCGCCGCCGTGGAGGCTGACGCCGAATATAAAGTCACTGCCCAGCCCCCTGACCCGGACCGTTGCCTGCACCGAGCGCTTTTCGGTGTTGCGGATGTGCAGGGAAACGCGGCAGGAGCCGCCGACCGTGACGGTCGGGTCGTCGTTTTCGTAAAAGACCTCAAAGGCAAGCGGGGAGAATGCCTTGCGGAAGGTGCGGCTGACTGCCGGTGCGCCCTCGATCAGTCCCGGATTGAACACCACGCCCAGGTGCGCAATGTCCTCGGACAGATCGCGGACGGAATCCGAACGCCGCTCGGAGCGCACGCCCAAAACGAAGCGCACATCCCCCAGGTTGTATTCCTCAATCAGGGATTTTGCCCCACGGATCAGCCCCAGCACCGCACCGGCAGTGGCACAGGTGCAGTCGGTGTCAAAGCCGCAGTTGAGTGCGTCCATGCCGGTCTTGATCAGATCCGGATTGCCCTTGTACAGCGCGGCAATCGTAATGCCCATGTTCTGGAACAGGTTGGTGCAGTCCGGGTGACCGTAGCGGAACAGAATCTTGCGCAGAATCACTTTGATGTCGTCATACTGCCTGCAAAGCGCCACCGTGTCGGTCACAACCTGCCGGAACCGGCACTCCACCGGCACCACCGACAGACCGATCTCAATCAACTGGTCCAGATCCGATTCGCCGAAAGCGGCTGCCTCCAGTGCGGCAAAGAAACGCTCGGCGTATACGCTTTCTCCCTCATGATCCAGAACGCCGTCGCGCGAGGCGAAATCGGCTGCGCGGTCGGGCTGCAGAGGGGCAAGGCAAGCCCAGATTTCGGAACGGATGGGACAGCCCATGCCGGAAATGTAATAATCGTTGCAGAAGCGCCCGGAGAGCGGCGGATAGATGCCGCGCTCAAAGTTCTTACGCATAACGGCGTATTCGCCGGGCGAGTAGTCGCAGTGGCTGACAAAGCGGGAAAGCAGGTCGTAGGGGGTGAAGTCCTCTCCGTATTCCTCCGCCACATCCAGCCAGAGCACCTGCAGATCCAGGTCATCGTTGGGCAGCATGGCGTCAATCATTTCCCGTTTGAACGGCATTTCCAGCGGCATCTTGATGCCCTCAAACGGGGCGCCCATGGTTCCAACCACGGTTTTTCCCAGAAAACAGCCGTACAGTTTATCAAGGTAGGTTTCGTAATTCAGCATAAACCGATCTCCTTTTCTTTTTACAGTGATCTGTGTCGGACCGAACACCAGTATAGCATACCCGTTCTGAATTTGCAACGGTTCCCGGCGAAAAAAGCAAAAAAATAACGCCGCCGCGCCGGATGCACCGCTCCCCGGTTTTTGCGGGGAAAAACGGTACAGACAGGCACGAGGGGCGCGTTGTTTGGTCGAATTTATGACGGGTTTGACGGATTTGACGGATTTTCCGGATTCGGCGCGTCCGGGTTCAGACGGAGGCGGTTTGCCGCCCAGGTTTCGCGCAGATCCAGCCAGAGCTTTTCGTCGGTCAGATAAAAGACCAAAAAGAGCAGGGGAGCGGTGAGGAGCGCAAACAGCCAGTTGAAGGTGAAGGCGGACTGCAAAACGGCAATGACGGCGTAGGCAATCAGTTCCGCGTGAAAGCCTTTGTCGGTTTTCAGCTGCGCTTTTTCCGCGGCGCGGTCGTAGCGCGCATCCGCAAGCGTGTGCAGATACGCCCGTTTTTCCGCGTCGTTGTTGATTTTGCGGATCCGCCAGGAAATGACCGAGATCAGCGAGAAAAACAACACCGTCAGGGGAACGATCACAATGAAATTCCACTGCAAATGTCCCCGGTCCTCAAAGAAC
>FR890537.1:0-3564 GCA_000433415.1 Clostridium sp. CAG:448 | reverse complement strand
CTGGAGATTGTGATGAAGAGATCGTAAAAAACCATGCGGAAGAGGAACACCGCAAGCGCGGCGGCAAGAAGCATCCATTTGAAGGCGTCAATGATTCGTTTCAGCATACCATACTCCCATGATGAATTGATGAATTCGCTAAAAAAACGACCCGATGCCTGTATTATAGTATATTCCGCACCGACTGTCAAGGGAAAAGCGAAAAAATCCCCGCTCCCCCGTTGCCGCCCCGGAGCGGCACACAAACAGAACCCGGCAGAGAATTCTCCTTGCCGGGTTCTGTTTTAGGCATTACCGCGCAATCCGCGCAGCGCAATTTGCGCAGCGCAATTGCACCATCGGAATTACGCGGTAATGCCTTTACTTTTTCGCTTTCTGCATCTCCTGCAGACGGGTCAGCACGTACCGTGCGCCGGTCAGCGCGTGGTCATCGATGTTGTAAAGGTGGCTGTCCCGAACCTCGAGAATCTTCTCGCGGTATTCGTCGCGGTGGGAAAGCAGGGTGTTCACCGCCTCTGCGGTTTTGTCCAGTTCCTCTTTGTCCAGCGCAATGCCCACCTGATTGCGGATTTCAATCTCCATGGGCGTGATGCCGATCTTCTGCCAGTTGGGGTTGGCAACCTTCATTTTGGTGTTGATAAACAACGCCGGCTTCATGGTGACGTAGCAGAACTCCACCGAGATACCGGACCAGTCGGTGATCAGCAGATCGGAGGAATAAATGGATTTGTTGACCGAGAAATCCAATTCAAACGTCAGTCCCTCGCCCACACGGTCGCGGTAGCGGTCCACGATCATCTGCATCTTTTCCGGATAGCGTTTCATATATTCGGGGTGCGGTCTGACCGTGACGTGGTAGGCAGGGCAGAGCAGCTGTGAGAGCAGTGCGTCGATACAGCTGTCCAAAAGGTTGTCTTCCTGCCAGGAGGGCGCGATCAGAATTTCCTTGCGCGCCGACGCGGGGCGTGCGGTGTTCTCCTGCTGCTCGGTGCGCGCGGCGTCTATCAGGGAGGAGATCAGCGGGTATCCGAACGGTACGCAGGTCTTTTTTGGCAGACCGTAGACCTGTTCGGTCGCGCGCACCTCGCGCTCAATGTGCGGTCCGGTGCAGAAAACGGTATCGAAGTTGTCCAGTGCCCCCTCGCGGAAGCCCATATGCGAGCTCATCGGGTCGTGCGGGACATAGATATATTCGATGTCCTTGCGCATATAGGAGCGCTTGATATAGAACTTGTCCAGATCCGGGGTGGTCATCAGCACAATGTCCGCTTCCAGCTTCATCATCAGCGTAATCAGCTTTTTGATGCCGATGTAGTAGGGCTTGATGCGCGGCTCTTTTTGCGCAAGGTCAAAAATGGGGTCGTCCGGGTCGTTGGTGACATAGTGAATGGAAACGTTGGACAGGCGCAGAAGCTGTTCAACCAGATCCTTGTAATACTTGTAGAAGCCGCCGCGCTCCGAATAAATGACAATGTGCTTGTTGACAATCTTGAAAAACCGCTTGTAGTCCGCCTTCTCCCGCTTTTCGTTGGCGCGGTCCGCGGCGGTTTTCTGCTTTTTGGCGCCCAGGGCATTGATTGCCGCCAGTGCCTGCCTGCTTTTCTCCAGTGCGTCGTAATCGATATACTTCTTGGGGTTGATCCACAGGTTCAGAAGCAGCTGAACCAGAATCGCGAGCAGGTTGGATGCCATCCAGTACAGCGCGATGCCGGCAGGCACGAAGCATCCCAGATACAGGGACAGCCCGACCGAGAAAACCGTCATGCCGTACTTGTTCAGTTTCCCCTGTTCCGCCTGGAGCGGGTTGATCAGGTTCTGCGCGATGCAGAGCAGCAGGGAAGAAACGCCGGCAATGACGGGCACCAGGATGGTCAGCCCGCCGGTGTCTGCGGTGATCAGGGAAAGATCAAACCCGCAGAAGGGAGCGGCAATGCGCACCATCGTGTCGTAATCCGGCAGCTGCAGCGCGGCAAGGGACTCCGGCATGCTGCCCGCTTCCCGCAGTGCGCGCAGAATCTGCAGCTGCACCGAGGAGGAGCCCGTGTCCGCCTTTGCCCATGCGGCAAGCGCGTCAACGGTCGCACTGTCTAAGTGCAGAATGTAGGTCAGCGGGTGATAGATGATCTCCACAACGCAGAGCAGAAGGAAAATCTGAATCAGCATCGGGAAGACGGAGGCAAAGGGGTTGTATTTTTCGCGTTTGAACAGCTTGGACTGCTCTTCACCGATCCGGTCGGCGTCGCCGTAGAACTTTGCCTTCATGAAGTTCAGCTCCGGCTGAATCCGGACCATTTTGATGGAATTGTACTGCAGCCACACCGACAGGGGCATCAGCACCACCTTGGTTGCCAGGGTAAACAGGATAATCGCCAGACCGTAGTTTCCGAGCAGTTCCCAGCACCATTTCATGACATAGCCGAAGGGAACGCACAGATAGTACATTACATTACTCATAACTCACCTTTCGTTTCTTTCCTGCGCATGCCGAAAGGACACGCGGGTGTATTTGCTTGGCGCATTTGTACCGTACATATGTACAATCCTATTTATTATAACCGCTTTTCACCCGAAAAGCAATAGAAAACGGAAATATTTTCCGCAGCCTGCGTCACGCCTGCCCCTTTTGCGGCTCCCCGACCGAAAAAAGCAGTGCGCGCAGGGTCTGCGCGTCCGCCGAAAGGGCGTCGGGAGAGTCGCCGCGGACAAACTCCAGGAGCAGATCGCACGGCATGCCGGCAAGCAGGGAGACATAGGTTTTCCATCGGTCCTGTCCCGCGGAAAGAAGAAAGCGCTCGGCGCCCTTCCAGTGGTAGACATGCACGTTCTGCAGGATCGGGCGCAGTGCGGCAAGATCCGCCGCGTCGTCGGCATCCGCCCAGTAGGTGGGCTGCCAGTAGGTGCGAACGTTTTCCATTCCCACCGCCTCGTGCAGGCGCAGGGCGTTGCGCGCGGTGTTGTTGGCGGTGCCGTGGTGAAATTCAAAGGCGAGCGTCTGTCCGTATGCGGCGGCAACCGCGGCGGCGGCGCGGATCCGGTGTACCAGGGTATCGAATCCGGCGGCGGACAGGGCCTGTACGTCGCGGCTGCCCGCCCAGATGCGGACGGTCTGCGCCCCCAGGGCATGCGCGGTCTGCGCCGTCGGCAAAAACGCGTCGTCGCGGTCGTCCTCACAGCGGAAATAGGAACCGTAGGAACCGGTACACAGCCCGGCGTCACGGGTCAGCCTGCCGACCTCTGCCGCCCTGGCGGTGTCGCCCGCCGGCACATGGACGTCGCCGCCCCATTCCACGGTTTCAAGATTTGCCTCTTTTGCAAGCGCCAGAATCTCCGGCACGCTCTTTTGCCGGAATGTTACCGAAACAAGCCCTGCTCTCATGATGCTTCCTTCTTTGTTTTACGCCATGGTCGCGAGCATTGCCGCGCTGACCTCGTACAGACATTCCTCCCCGATCTCCATGCGCAGAAATTCCTCTGCCATGTACGTGCCCATCCGTGCCACCTCGTCGCCCGAGGAGCCGGCAATGTGCGGGGTCAGAAAGACGTTCGGCAGGGTGTAAAGCGGGC
>FR890536.1:71313-87833 GCA_000433415.1 Clostridium sp. CAG:448 | reverse complement strand
GCAAAATAGCCCTTTTCGTGAGTCCGAGTCCGGACACAGCATCGAAAAGGGCAAAAGGGATCTATGAAACTCAGAAAAAATTCAGGGTCGAAAAAACGGGAGAAATCTCTCGAAATCTCCCGTTTTTTCGTTTTTCCTCGTCCGGATCTAAATTGACTTGTCATCATGGCATACCCTTTCAAAATCGATCCATACCACAAGTTTTTTCAAAATCGATCCGTGGTTTTCGGTCAGTGGATAGACTGATCCCTTGGTGATGATGGAATATTAGTCTTACCCGCTATCTTCCGGAGACTTGACATCATGCCTGCAAACGAATCTATGTAATGAGCTTTACCAAGTCCGTTCTTCGCACAGATGATTCCACGCATATTCGAGCGATGCATAAGTGATTTCTATCCAACAATCCTTAAAATACGGCTTTTTGTCAACGCGTATATTGCACATTAGTATCGCATTGTTGTTGCCTTGATTATATCGGTACAAAAACTCTAATTTGCATTTTCCGCTGTTGATCTTGTCTGCGAGCTCTCCGATACTCCATTCCTTTCGTATCGTTTGTCCGAAAAGCGACTTTTCAAATACGTATATAGTTACGTCGTATTCGTCATCTATCAAGGTGTAGGTCACTTTTGCGGCATCCGTCCGAACGACCTTGTTAATATCGCTTGCAGGATGGTCGGGTAGCACCCAAAATCCGTCGGGAAAATCAAAGATCAGCTCTTTGTCTTGAAAATAAACGCGATCGGTAATGCAATCGTGCAACGAAAACATGTTTTCATCTCTGTCGCAATGCAAAAAGCTCATGCGCTCACCGCCTTTCTTTATTATATAATGTTTTATTATATAATAAGTTTGTAAACATTTCAACCATTTCGCAAGCGGTTCTCAAAGGCTCCATCCGGGAGGGAGCTGGCGCCGTAGGCGACTGAGGGAGAGTGCGTTGACGTAAAGTCTAATCAAATTTCAAAGTCGCGCAGGCTCCTTCCACCGCTAACGCGGTCCCCCGTCTCGCTTTGGCTCGGTCACGCTCGGGCTCTGACACCACACCGTGGTGTCATTCACTACCCTCGCGCCGCTTCGCTACCCCTCGGAGGGAGGCTTTCGGTAGTTCGAATCCTTTGTGTCGCAAAAAACTTGAAAATGGATCTATGGAAATTCGAAAAAAGTTATGGTCGAAAAAAACGGAGAAATCTCTCGAAATCTCCGTTTTTCTCGTTTTTTCTCTTCCGGATCGATTTTGACCGTTAGACATGGCTGGGGTGGCCGGATTTGAACCGACGACTGCAAGAGTCAAAGTCTTGTGCCTTACCGCTTGGCGACACCCCAATGCTACATAGCGGAAATAGTATAGCACAAAAACCGCATTCTGTCAAGCATTTTTTGAATTTTTCCACAGCCACACACAAAAAATCCGGAAATACGGTTGACATTTTCGCAAAATGTGTCTATAATAGAATCAGAGATTTTTGAGGAGGGGAAAACCTATGGCAAACTGGCAGGAAATTAAAGCCAATCTGACACAAGCAAAGGACACGGTCGTTGAAAAAACCGACCTGTACACCAATATTGCGTCGCTTTACATCAAAATCAAAGCCGCGGAATCCAAGCTGGCAAATGCATATGAGAAGCTCGGGCGTATTGCTTACAAGCGTTTTGCGGAGGAACACACCGAGGAAGAAAAGCAGGAAATTCTGAAGGAAATCATGACGTCTGTGAAAGCAATCAATCTGCTCAAAGCGGAAAAGGCAAAGCTGGAAGCTGCGGCAAAGGAACTGTCCGACAGAGCCTGATTTTTTATTCGCCGATCGGTTACATACAATTCCGGGTGCAATCAATGAGATTGCACCCGGAATGTTTTTTGTTTATCAGACGGGTATCGTGTACCCTTCGCCGAATTTTGTCACAATAAAATCATGCAAACCGGCACTGTCCAACTTTTTGCGCAGGCGATTGACATTGACGGAAAGCGTATTTTCATCCACAAAGCTATCCGTTTTCCAAAGCGCCTCCATCAGGCTTTCCCTGCTGACGACCTTCCCTCTGCCATTCATCAGTGTCTGCAAAATCCGGAATTCGTTTTTGCTCAATTCAATCGGCTCGCCGCGATACAAAAGCGTATTGTTTTCCAGATTCAGAATCGCCTCCCGATGTTCAATCACGGACACTGATGCCGCAAACTTATAAGAACGCCGCAAAAGCGCCTGAATTTTGGCAATCAGCACACTGCCGTCACACGGTTTGGCGATAAAGTCATCTCCACCCATATTGACCGCCATGACAATATTCATATTGTCGGCAGCCGACGACAGAAACAGGATCGGCACCTTGGAAACCTTACGGATTTCCCGACACCAGTAAAATCCGTCATACGCCGGCAAAGAAATATCCATAACGACCAAATGCGGTGCATATGCCGCAAATTCTTTCATCACCCGATGAAAATCGGTCACACAACGTGTTTCAAGCTCCCACATTTTTGCCTGTGTTGCGATCGCATCCGCAATTCCCGCATCATCTTCAACAACCAAAATACGATACACGCCGGCGCCTCCTTCCCAGAGATAAATCCGTTATTCTCTCCGCAACTGTCGGTATGCTTCAATCGCATCGGCAATAATCTGCTCTGCCTCTGCCTGATCGAAAAACTCCTTGACCGCAGTCTGCTTATGCTCCAATTGCTTATACACCATAAAGAAGTGCCGGATTTCATCGAAAATATGGTGCGGTAGTTCATGAATAGAGGTAATTCCCTCATAGGACGGGTCACTGAACGGAATGGCAATGATTTTGTCATCCAATTTGCCGCTGTCAATCATACGCATGGCACCGATCGGATAACAACGCACAAGCGTCATGGGATAAATTGCCTCGGAACAAAGCACCAGCACGTCCAGCGGGTCTCCGTCATCCGCATAGGTGCGGGGAATGAATCCGTAATTTGCCGGATAGTGCGTTGCGGTATACAGTACCCTGTCCAAACGCCGGAAACCGCTCTTTTTGTCCAGTTCGTACTTGCAGTTGCTTCCTTTCGGAATTTCAATCGCCGCATCAAAATCCTCCGGTTTGATGGTTTCCGGATCCACGTCATGCCAGATATTCATTTCGTTTTCCTCCCCGCGGTAGTTTTCGCTTCCTCTGGCGGAGCGTCACCCTCATTATTATTGATCACCAATGCGCCGTCAATACCCGCAAGCAATTTTTCCAGTGCGGAACCCGAATCGGTTTCCGCCAGTCCGTACAGCTCATCCTCAATCAGATCCAAATAAAGGAACATCCTGTGAGAACTCTCATTCCATGCATCACGGTCGACATCCGGCTTCGGCACCGTGATCAGGATGTTGCCGTCCAACTGACCGCTCAGCGCGCGCTTGTGAACAATGTAAAGCCGTGCGAGCAAATTCCCATATTCCTTTTTTGCATTCTCTATGATCCCGGACAGGCGCGGTTCCGGAACCGTGTTCGCCTCCGGATGATCGGACGCACGCACCGTGCTGAAATCATCCCACTCATTCAAACTGTACTCAATGGGATCCAGGCATTTTTCCCGATACTCTTCCAGCCGGTCGGCAAGTCCCATACGGCAGCAGAATGTTCCGATCGCATCGTAGCCGGATTGAATATAATTGTCGCTTTCCGCAATTGCGGCATAAATATCATCAATTCCCCGTTCGTCATAGCGTCCCAGGCGCAAAAGCCCTCTGAACCAATGTGCCTGCGGATTTGTCGGAGACTGCGCCAAAATCTGTTCCGCCAACGCCTCTGTTGCGGTGTAATTCAGGACGCCGTAATAGTCCTCCATGATGTTGACCGTATCCAGAAGCGGCAACTGCTCTCCGGCAGCAATCTTTGCCTCATAAGCATGAATTCGTTCCATCGGATCCAGGTACGCGCTCTTGCGGTTGGCTTCGTAATTTTCCTTCAGGTCTTTCTCAATCAGCGCGTCGGCATATGCGAGCGCCTTTTTCTGCTCCGCCTGATAATCATCACTGTCAGCAGGCACAAACGATACCGTATAGTCCTGCTCTCCCATATCCTCCATCCGCATACGGAAAGTGGGGTGGGATGCAAACATTCCCTGAATCTCACGTGACAACAAATCGCGCCACAGCGCCTCTCTCTGCGCAAAATCCGCAAGGAAGGTTTCGTACCGTGAAGTTTCCACATCGGAACATGGGGTTGGGGAGGCAAACAGGCACTTGCCTTCAACGGCAGGTTCGCTCATTTCAATATCCAGCATATTGATTTTTGCCAGTGCACTCACATAAACAGCCTTATCCCCATGCGTCCGCACAAAGGCATCCGCCGCCTGCTCCTGTACCGCTGAAGCCACAATCGAAAAGATACTCCACTTTTTAACCGCAATGCCAATCCACGGGAACAGCACTGTTTGTGCAAAAGCGGTCATAAAACCACTTCCGACCATGCCGTAGCGGCTCATAACCCGATCCAGACGGTTGTAAAGCTCCGAATCACGATTTCCCGCATGCCCAAACTCATGCAGCAGCCCCTGTTTGAGTTCATCAGCGGAAAGAGCACGGAAATACAGCACACCCAGATACAAATAGCAGTGCTTCCCTGCATCGGACACGGACAATCCGCATCCGGGCAGCAGATACACCGTAATTTTTTGCCGGATGCTCGCCTCCCTGGCGGTTTCGTTGACCATGCGCAAAAGCGCGGGGTACGCCTCTTCGGTCAGGGGAGAAATACCATCCGGCGCAAACCGGTCACGGTCCTGCGTTCCGAACCACATCAGAACCAAGCCATAGCCAAAGTAAAAAACCAACAATGAAACCGCCAGTATCGCGCCCGCATTGCTCTCCGAACGGTACAGACCCAGCGAAAACAGCGTAAAGAAAGCAAGCAGGGTGTTGACAACATGCATGAACGTCACAAAACCGATCGCACGACGGACACCCGCACGCATCCGGGGATAGTCACTGAGCGCCTGCTGCTTGTTTTGCAACAGTTCCTCACGCTGCGCGTGCAGATCTATGCGCTTATTTTTCTTTGCGGTCACAATCCGACAGACCATCCCTGCAACAAGTTCGGCTGCCAAAAAAGCCCCTGCCGCAATTGCGGCAATGCCGAGAACGGAATATTCCCGGAGTGCCGGCAGATTGCGTGCGCACAATGCGCCGCCGCAATAGGCACCGGCATACACCGCAGCGCAGATCACAACCGACAGAACCACAGCCCACTTCTTTTTCATGCTTCCGTTCTCCTTACTTGACGTATTCAAACGAGAAATCGTAAATGGTCACGGTATGACCGTCACGACATCCCTTTTCCTCCAATGCATCGAAAACGCCCGCGTTGCGCAGAACACGTTGAAAATAGTTCAGCGATTCATAATCTCCGAAATTCACCCTACCCATCAGATCGTAGAGCCACTCACCCTCCACATAGAAGGTATCGTTTTCGCGGCGGATCACCGTCTCCCGCTTCTTCTCCTCAGGCAGCAGATCCTCCTCGGGCATCTCACTCTCGTACACAGTCACAGGCGGAAGCTCACTCAACCGCTGTGCGGTCAGGCGCACCATTTCGGGGATTCCCTCTCCTGTCGCCGCAGAAACATAGCACAGATCCCAACCGTTTTCACGGACATAGGCTTCAAAGCCATCCACGTCCACAACGTCACGGTCCAGAATATCCGCCTTGTTGGCAACAATGATCTGGGGACGCGAGGCAAGCTCCGGAGAATACCGCTCCAGCTCCCGGTTGATCAGCTTGATATCCGCAACCGGATCACGCTCCTCTACACACGCGATATCCACCACATGCAGAAGCAGTCTGCACCGGTCCACATGCCGCAGGAATGCATGACCGAGCCCCGCACCGTCTGCGGCGCCTTCGATCAACCCCGGAATATCCGCCGCTACAAAGCCGTGTTCGCCTCCCGTGGAAACCACTCCAAGGTTGGGCGCAAGCGTTGTGAAATGGTAGTCCGCAATCTTGGGACGTGCGGCACTGATGCGGGCAAGAATGGAAGACTTTCCTACACTCGGATAACCGATCAGCCCCACATCCGCAATCATTTTCAGCTCCAGGAGAACCTCACGCTCCTCCCCCTTGGTGCCGTTTTTGGCAAACATGGGCACCTGTCTTGTCGGCGTCGCAAAATGCTTGTTTCCCCAGCCGCCGCGACCGCCGCGGCAAAGAACAAAGTCCGCCCCGTCATCCGCCGACATGTCGTGGATCACAGCGCCGCTTTCGGGGTCCTTCAGAAGCGTTCCGCGCGGAACAGGAATCAGAAGATCCGGCGCTGTTGCGCCGTGAAATTTTGAGCCGCCGCCGGCACCGCCGTTTTGCGCAACAAATTTGCGCTTGAAACGGAAATACAAAAGCGTGTCCGCATTGGGGTCCACATGAAACACCACATTGCCGCCGTGTCCGCCGTCCCCGCCGTCAGGTCCGCCATGGGATACATATTTTTCGCGCCGGAAGGAAACGGCACCGTTGCCGCCGTCCCCTGCGCGCACATAAATCTTCAAATGATCGAAAAACACCTCAAGCCTCCTTCTCTTCCCTGCACGTCCTTATCCGTTGAATTCGCGGATATGTGAGCGCAGGTACTGCATAAACCGTTCCTCAAGATATGCCTTTTGCGCCATGATAAAACGGCGGAAATCACCAACCGTCTTTTCCCGATTGGCGGCATATACCGCAATGTAATACTGGATTTTGCCCGGTATGGACTCTTCCCCCGCGACGGACAGATACCTTGCAAACGTATCCGCAAAATCCTTGCCGAACTCCATCACGTTTTTCCATTTTTCCGTATCATCTTCTTCGATCAGGGAAAGCAGAAAATCATAGCAGAAAAGCGGCTTAAACACCCCCGGGACATGACTTTCATCCGTAAACAGATTCGCAAGGTACAGCTTTCCGCCCTGCAAAAAGAGCGCCATATACCCGTGCAGCCGGTTCCGTGCATCCGCAAGTGTCAGGGTGTCGGGGCAACCGTCCTCAGCGGATTCTCCGTCCAGAAAAACATTGCCCATTCTTCTTTCTCCGGATGCCGCAAACGGCGGCTGTTCTCCGGCAGAAAAATCCATACGCCTTGCCGCCAGCAGACTGATCAGAAAAATACAACCGATCAGGAAACAAAGAACTCCGGCAACCGTGCACAGAATTCTTGCGACGACACCTTCGCGGCACGCCCATGCAAGACAGAACATCACCACGGAGACCCCATAGAATACCGTCATCACTTTTGTCATCAGGGAAATGGCTTTTTTCACCTCTTGGGCACTGACATACGGCTGCTGCCCTCTGTAATCCGGTCTTTTCTTTGCCATTACAACTTCCTCCTATGCCTGATCGTCGCCCTTTTCGCGGATATTCAGGCGTATCGGAGTTCCCTCAAATCCGAAGGTCTCCCGCAGGCAGTTTTCCAGATAACGCTGGTAGGAGAAATGAAAAAGATCCGCACTGTTGCAAAAAATCGTAAACGTAGGGGGCGCCACGCTTGTCTGCGTCATATAATAAATCTTCAGCCGTCTGCCCTTATCCGTCGGCGGCTGCGTACGCATGGTTGCCTCGTTGAGCACATCGTTGAGCATTCCCGTCGTGATCCGCAGATTGGTCTGCGCATAAACACGGTTGATCAGTGTATACAGGTTCTGTACCCGCTGTCCTGTTTTTGCAGAAACAAAAACCAGGGGTGCATACGGCATATACGCAAGCGCTTTACGGATCTTTGCGGTGAACTCCCCGGTGGTGGAATTGTCCTTTTCAATGGTATCCCACTTGTTGACAACGATCACGGAAGCCTTGCCCGCTTCATGCGCAATTCCGGCAATTTTCTCATCCTGTTCGGTAATTCCCGCGCCTGCATCAATCATAATCAGAGCAACATCCGCACGCTCCACTGCCATATGGGCACGCAGTACGCTGTACTTTTCAATGCGGTTATCCACCCTTGCCTGTCTGCGGATTCCGGCGGTATCGATAAATGTATAGGTGCCGTATTCATTGACCACCCGTGTATCCACTGCGTCACGTGTGGTACCGGCAATATCCGAAACAATCATACGGTCCTGCCCGATAAACCGGTTGGTGATGGAGGACTTTCCCGCATTCGGCTTACCGATAATCGCAACATGGATGCTGTCATCCGGCTCGTCTGCAAATTCACCGTGACTGACGGCACGGGCGCAGGCGTCCAGCAGATCCCCCGTTCCGCTTCCGTGTACGGAAGAAACCGCCACCGGCTCCTCTTCAAATCCCAATTCGTAAAATTCGTAAAACTCCATCGGAATACCGCCGACGGTATCACACTTATTGATACAGGGCACGACGGGCTTTCCGCTTTTTTTCAGCATCACGGCAATCTCACGGTCATCTGCCGTCAGTCCCGTGCGCACATCGCACATAAACACAATCACGTCCGCGTCCTCAATGGCGATCTGCGCCTGCATGCGCATACTCTTCAGGATCACGTCATCCGTTTTCGGCTCAATGCCGCCTGTATCAATCACCACATAAGACTGCCCGCACCATTCGGTTTCCCCGTAAATACGGTCACGCGTCACACCCGGAACATCCTCCACAATGGAACGCCGCTCTCCGATGAGCCGGTTGAACAGGGTGCTTTTCCCCACGTTCGGACGTCCTACAATTGCAATAATCGGTCTTGCCATTCTTCTTTATCCTCTCTCCGTATCCTGTGTCTTCATTCTTCGTCCCCCAACAGTGCGTGCAAAAATTCCGCACCGTCATTGTCAACCGAAACAATCCGTATCCCGTTCAGCTTCTGTGACAAAGTGTCCAGCGTCATCTCATCCAAAAAGCAGTCCTCTCCGGAACGCAGCGCCACCTTCGGCACCAGCAGGCAATCGCCGAGAAACTTCCCAGCCAGTTGATCGCTGATGTCCGTACCGGTCAACAGTCCTGCGACCGTAACGGTTTCGCCGAAGAAGTGATTGACAATGCCGAACACCTGCACCTGCAAGCCCTTGTGGGATGCGGCAAGATTTTGCGCCATATCCCGCAGGCTTTCATAAGCCGCCATCCCGGTCGCAACACTGACCGTCCGCGCAACGGGAAGCGCACCGTCCTCATCCGTCAGACGTTTTTCGCAGTCAAATTCCTCCCGCATGGAGGTGATCATCCCGATTCCGTCCTCAATTTGCTCATAGCCGTTATAATAATCCGCGCCCGGCAACGGCAGTCCCGCGCGCACATACATCTCATCGGCACACCGGAAGATCCTGTCCCCGTGCTTTTTTTCACATTCGTCCCCAAAGGTATTGACCTGACGGATGACTGCGGCGCTTTCTTCCGGGGAAAACAGCGTCAGGGGGTACAGCTTCTCCCGATATTTTGTCAAGCCCGCGGGTACGATGGCAACATTGTCAATACAGGGGAACAACGCCGCCAGGTCATGCATGGATCGATCCAGCTCTGCGCCGTCATTGATACCGCGGCACAGTACGATCTGCGCCCTTACTGTAATCCCCGCTTCCTTGAAGCGGTCAAGGTAGCGCAGTACATCCCCCGCACGTTTGTTTTTCATCATGGCAACCCGCAATTCCGGATTGGTTGTATGCACCGAAACATTGACCGGGGAGATGTGCATGGCAATGATCCTGTCAATGTCCTCGTCGTGCAGATTGGTGAGCGTTACAAAGTTTCCGTGCAAGAAGGACAGCCGGCTGTCATCATCCTTGAAATACAGGGATTTTCGCATTCCCTTGGGTAACTGGTCGATAAAACAAAAAATACATTTGTTTTCACAGTGGTGTTTTTTATCCATCAAAGGCGTTTCAAAATCCAAGCCGATATCATCGTACTCACGCTTGGCGATCAGGACCTCATACGCCTCACCAGCGCTTCCGTCCTCGGCGGGATGGCGCAGACACAGGTGAATTCTGACGGATGCCAGATAAAACCGATAGTCCAGCACATCGCGGATTTCATGCCCGTTGATGCTGCAAAGGTAATCGCCGGGCGCAATGCCGTGTCTTTGTGCTCTTGACCGTTCTTCCACGGCGGTAATCCGTACCATATGCTCCCTCCTTTCGGTTTTCTGACTGCAAAAACGCCCACAGGACGTTCTTATCCATTATATCATACATTTTCGTATTTGCCAATAGTTTTTGCGAAATTCCGGGAATGAAAAGTCCTTTTTCGCTTGACAAGCACCATGGAATCGGCTATAATCAGGATAACCTGGTACCCCTAAACAAAATTACAGAAAACAGGAGGAGTTCCCCCTATGAAAACAACACGTAAAGATATGGAGTTGCTTGCCCGCCTTTCGACCTTTACGACACCGGAACGGATTCCCATGCGGCTGAAAATCGGCGAACAGGCAATACAGGGCATTCCGTCCCGGTTCGTTCCTCAAATTACAAAAAGAAGTGCCGATACCAATATGCGGATGCTGACCGTCAGTGCCAAAACAGAGGAAGGCTTGCGCATCCTGGTAGAGTACACAGAATATACGGATTATCCGATGGTAGAATGGGTGGCGTTCATCACAAATGAGGCGGATACCGATTCCCCGATCCTAAGCGACTGGCACATCGGAACCTGCGTCATTCCGGGAACACATCCGGTGCTTGTTCACGGAAACGGCGATACCTGTCGTCCGGACGGATATACCTGGCGGCACGATCCGTTAAATGCCCCCCATACCGTTGCCCCCTGCGGCGACGGAACCCCCTGCAACGGTGCTTTCCCCTATCTGCGGCTTTTGTTTGACGATTGGGGAGTCAACCTTGCCTGCGGTTGGTCCGGTCAGTGGCAGGCGGACTTCGCGCCGACCGGGAACGGCGTTTCGGTTTCGTTCGGTCAACAGACTTTCCGCACTTACCTGAAACCCGGAGAAACCGTGCGTACCCCGCGCGTAAACCTGATGGCATTTGCGGGCGGTGAAGACCGCGGGCGCAACCTTTGGCGTTCCTTTTATTTTGCGCATATGCTGCCGCGTGCAAACGGTCAGCCGCTGGATCCGAAGCTGGTACTTCATACCTGGATGATTGACGGAAAGCCGGAATTCACCGGCGTAACCGAAGAAAACCAAATCAAAGCAATCGACACTTACCTCGAACACGGGTATCAGCCGGACATCTGGTGGATTGATGCGGGATGGTATCCCTGCAATTTCAACTGGCCGACCATCGGCTCATGGGTATGCAATCCGGAACATTTTCCGCACTCCATGAAACCGGTCGCCGATCACTGCGCGGCAAACAACATCGATCTGCTCGTCTGGTTTGAACCGGAACGTGTGCTTGTCGGCACGGAAATTGATTTGGAGCACCCGGACTTTTTGCTGTACTACACAGGCGAAAACGAATGGCTGCGTCAAAACCGTCTCCTGAATCTGGGGAATCCCCGTGCACTTGCATGGATCACGGACAGAATCAACAAACTGATCCGGGAGAACGGTATCCGGATCTATCGCCAGGATTTCAATTTTCCGCCGATGCCCTACTGGCAGGAAAACACAGAGAAAGATCGTGACGGAATTCTGGAAAACCTGCATATTCAGGGTTACTATGCCTTCTGGGATGCGCTGCTCGACCGGAATCCCGGTCTCTGGATTGACTCCTGTGCCAGCGGAGGGCGCCGCAACGACCCGGAAACGATGCGCCGGGCAGTTCCCCTGCACTACACCGATGTCGGCTACGGCAATCACCCCATCAAGCAAAAACAGCACCGCGAAATGTTTGAATGGATTCCCTATTTCCGCGCCCACACATACAACTGGGACGAACCGGACGGAAGCTACGGAACGACCAACCACAAGCTGGATGAGTTTGCCTTCCAGAATGCCATGACACCTTGTGTTACCTCTATGGTGGAATACTACGACAGCGACGAGCTGTATGCCCTTGGATTGCGCATGGAACCGATTTGGAGAAAGGCGGCGGAATTGGAACTGTGCGGTGACTATTATCCGCTGACCGCATGCAATGCCGATACGCACGACTGGTATGCGATGCAGTTTGATGATCCGGACAACCGGAGCGGTTTTGTACAACTGATTCGCAACACGCAGGCGCCGGATGACAGTCTGTGCGTTTCCTTCCATGTGGAAGACGCAGCCGCTACTTATCGTTTTGACAACCCGCTGAGCGGTGAAACATTGCAAATACAGGGCAAAGAATTGCTGAACGGTTTGTCCGGAACCCTGGAGAAGCGCACCGCGATCATTTTGTTTTATAAATATTGACCGATAGCACCAACCACGAGAAAGCCACTCCCACAAAGATAACCCGGGAGTGGCTTTTATCCTGTTCTGACCGAGATGACCGGTCTTCTCAATCGCCCAACATGGCGAGCAATTCCGCCTTTTGCTTATAACCGACCGAAGTCCCCGTGACCTTGCCGTCCCGTAGAACAACAACCGTAGGAATCATGGACACATCAAAAGCGCTTGCCAATTCCGGTTCTTCATCCACATTGACCTTCCCCACCTTGGCACGGCCCTCGCATTCTGCCGCAATCTCCTCAATCACAGGACCCAGCATCCGGCACGGTCCGCACCAGGTTGCCCAAAAATCCAGCAACACTGGCATCGTGGAATGCATGACTTCCTGCTCAAAGTTTTCCTTTGTAATTTTCAACTCTGCCATTATTCGCATCCTCCTTTTGTACAGATCCGATTTTCATGCATACAGTATACACCTATTATGCGCCGTATACCGTGACCAAGTCGCAAAACGGGTCCTTATATCCGATACCGCCGGTATTCCTCCCCGTCAGGCAAACGCTTCCACGAGAATTCGCCGTCGGCAAATACCATATAACTGTGTTCGCTTCCCTCTTTTGGGATGGACACAGATCCGGGATTCATACATACGATTTCCCCGCATGCATGGCAGACCGGAATGTGCGTATGACCGTACAAAAACAGACTTCCCTGCCGGAGCGGCGGCAAATGCGCCTCGGAAAACAAGTGACCATGCGTTGCAAAAACCATGCGATCTCCGAAGCTCAGCAGTGCATAATCCGCAAGAACCGGAAATTCCAAAACCATCTGATCCACTTCCGCCTCACAATTACCGCGCACGCAAAAGATTTCATCCTTATGCGCATTCAGCATGGAAATGACCTTCTTTGGTGCGTATTCTGCCGGCAAATCATTGCGCGGACCGTGGTACAGCAAATCTCCCAAAAGGAGTAACCGATCCGCTCCCTCTTCCCGGTAACGCTCCAGCAACTGCTGACAATAGAACGCACTGCCGTGAATATCGGATGCTATCATCCACTTCATGCTTCTTCCCCCTGTTTTGCAACCGGATCCGTCCGATCGCAATTTTCTTTTGCTTCAGTATAGCACATTTCCAAACATCTGTCAATCGCGGCGACCGACACACATCGTCTTCGGCAGGATTTACGAAAAGACAATTCTGCTTGCGCTGTTGAGATACCCCGCCTCACAGACATACTGCATTTTTCCGCAGGGCAGCCGTCCCGCATAAGCAAAGTGAATATGACCGGCAAGAACTGCAACAATCGTCGGCTCTTCCGCAATCAGTTGCAGCATCCGAGCAGTGGTTTCACTGACAGGCGGCGCCTTTTCGTACATCCCGTCAGGACATCCGCATAGAATCGGGATTTTCCAATATGCAACGGTCGGTTCCGCAAGATCTTCGCAAAAGAGCGGCACATGGAACACCAATACCGTAGGCAGACCGGAGCGACAGGCAGATCGGACACACGCAATTCCTTCCTCTGAAAACTGGTATCCGGTGTTGTCCAGAGTGACAAACTGCATGCCACCCTGCCGGGTCACACGGTTATACGGCGCGAAACCAAGTGTTTCGTAAAACATCGGCACCCGCTGTGCAAGGAGAGCGGCGCTTTCGTGCTCGACCGCGTAATTGTTGTAATCGTGATTTCCGATCGCGTATACCGGGTGCATCCCTGCCGCAACGGCAAGTAGCTCCCTATTACGCGCAGAAGGATGATCAATCACATCCCCCACCATGACAAGAAGATCCCCGTCATCCCGGCAGGCGCCGAGGAGGCCTTCATAGGTCTTTTGCAGATACGATTCGCCCTGTCCGCAGGAAAAGAAATCAATATTTCTGACCTTCGCATGCGCACGTTCCCGTTCTCCTTCACGCGCGTCCGCGTATGAAAGGTGGTTGTCACCCATCAAAAACACACGCACGGGCTCCTGTAGCCCGATCTTCTGACTGTACTCCCGGATATTCATTCTTTTCTCTTTCTTCTTTTCAAAAATACTGCGGTACCGGTAGCCGCAATCGCCATTGCAACGCCACCACCGGCAACGGAACCACATCCGTATTTGTTATCCTGCACTGTTGTTTCGGCATCACTCCTCTGCTCCGTCGCAGTTGAATTTTCCGTTTTCGCCTCGGTTGTGTCTTTTGAGGTGCCCTGGTTTGCCGTATCTGCGGTAGCCGGATCAACAGTAAAGAGATAGCTGAAACGTCCCTCCGGCGCAACATCACCGTTGTTATAGAAATCCATGATATCCCCATCCGTCTGCATATTATCCGACCACTTGAAGAACAGACTGAATTCTTCTCCGGTTACTCCCAATGCGGAACGGGGGATCGCAATCTGAAGCATATTGTCCTGGACACTGTAATCCACATCACAGACTTTTTCCCAGTTCCATCCGCCTATCGAGCGTTCCAAAGAGGTCTTTTGGGCAGGAGAAGTGCGGTTGACAATAAAGTGATATCCCTCCCATGCAGCCGCTCTGCTCCCGGTAATCCCGATCAGCAACCGCATCCATGCAGAATCCTCCTTTGAGGTCAAAGCATCCTTGGTTTGCACCATGAAGTAAACATAATCCGCATCGTAAGTTACCTTGGCACTGACAATGTCATTTCTGCCCGTAGTATTGGTATAATGGTATCCGGCATATCCGTCTGCATCCCGGGGAAAAGTATTGTTCGGATAACTTTCATAAACAGGGGTGACATTCTCCCACTGTGCCGTTCCTTTTGTCAGATCCACGCTTGTCGGGGCGGAGGCACTCTGCTGCCGGTTCACTCCCTTGAACCGACGGATATAGGAGACCATCTGATAATAGTAATGATCCTTCAGTACACCCGTTGATGGCTCAATATCGCGACTGTAGCCAGGCAGGGCGTTGTCCGGCAACGCATTGGTCGTTCCCCACATTTCTTCATATCTGCCGGCAACCCACTCATTCCAACCGGTAATGTAGATAAAAGACGGATCACAGGAAATGGCATATTCAAATTGCTCGGCAAAATTGGCTCCGTACAGAATCGCATCCTCACGGGGATCCAAGCCGCCGTTTTTCACGGAATAGGCACGTCCGTATAGTCCCGGTAATCCACTGCTCATCGCGGTCAAGCCCTTTGCATCACTCCAGTTTTCCGCAATACATACGCACATCTCTTCCGGCTTGCTCTTTTCTTTGTCATCCACTCGATACATTTTCTGCTGTGGATAAACCGAAATCCACTTCCACATGGTGTGATTCTGCAACACTTTCTGCTCCGGCACCCACGAGACGGTCACCTTTCCGTTCTCCACAATCTGCCGATAATCTTCCGTATAGCATGGATTGATGGGACGATAGGTGAAGAATTCGGCAATGATCCGATCCTTTTCATCTTTTGCATCCAATCCCGTCGGGCTACCAACCATCAGCGGCTTGCCGTCCCAATAGAACCAGAGATCTTCGTAAAGTCCCTTGGAATAAATCACATCATAAAATTCGCGCAACTGCACCGCATCTGCCTGATAGTCGAACATATTCAGCATCGCACTGATCTTCGGTGTTTGCACGCCGTCGGCACGCGCCTCGGCAAAGACCTCACACAGTTCCAGCACCGCATCAATGTAGTTCTCCGTGCCGTTGGTATTGTCAAAAATCACAACATCCACACCGGCATCCGCCAAAAGCTCCGCCTGACTGCGCAGGACAAAGCGATCAATGCCGTTGTTGTAATATCCCCAAATCGGCTCATCCCAGAAGCAAATTCCGACCCCTTTCCATGCGGCATGCTTATAGTCGTGCAGTGCCTCCGGATACTGGCTCACAACCGTATTTGCATTCAGTGTCACATTACGCGAATGGGATGCGTGCCAGGTATGATAGAAAATCCCGACAAACTTATCCTTGCGCACTTCCCCTGTATTGCTTGCATCGGCAACCTTTCTGCCCAAGCCGTCAACAGCCACCCAAGTCGTCGGATCAACAAAAACCTGATCCTCCGAGGGAGAAACAGGGGTCATCTTTCCCCTAGCACCTACCAGGCGGCTCACCAACGACATTTTGCATTTTGCACGGTTGACATACAGTTCCGTGTTCGGATCAACGGCTTCGACCAAATTGACCCGCATATTCTCACTGCCGTCACTCAGCGTGAATAAATACTCCCCTGCCTGTTGTTTTCCTGTCTGTAACCGCACCCAAGAATTGCGGCTCACCCCGTCTACCCTCTGTTGCACAAGCGGAGCTTCCCGAATGGTCTTCGCATAGTTCCCCTTCCATGCATACAACGAAAGGGTCAGACTGCGCGCATTTTCTGCAGAGGAGGCAGCAG
>FR890536.1:70243-71208 GCA_000433415.1 Clostridium sp. CAG:448 | reverse complement strand
TCCATTTTGTAGCGCAAAAATGCGCCGAAGGGATACAGGTCTGCCTCTGTCTGATCGACCGCCTGTTCTCCTTTTGCGCTGAGCGCACCAAGCTGCATGTTCTCCCCCATGTACCGAACGGTCATCCGTGCCCATGCGGAAACTTCCGCATCATCCTTATAATTGCGCACATTCTCAACTGGCGATGAACCTGTCCAGATTCCGACTTGTTCCCCGACTGCACTGGTATTTTCAATCAGCACCAAATATTCTCCCGCATCTGCGTATGGTGCAATCCGCAACGTCAGGGTAGCGTTATCCACAAAATCTACAAACTCATGTTGCGCAACCGGAACCCCTCGCAAAGTCTGTTCATAGGAGCCATTCCACGCATACAGTCCTACGCGCAGACTCCCGATATCGTTGTTATAACTGGGTGCTCCAAAGCTGATTTCGCAAAACGGCATATCCGAATTGAACTGTACGGCATAGTTTCCGGTAATCTGTGCGGCATTGTCGGATTTGCCGATAAATAACGGGCAATCCTTCAAGTCTGCCGTAATTTCAATGTTTTCCGGGGCAAATCTCAAGCCTTCTACGTTCGGTCCGTCCGCATTGCTGCGCACGGTAAAAATATGTACCCCTGCCGGAAGGGCAACGGACACCTGTGTCGTATTCTTCCAGGTGCGCCACCCTGCGCCCGGAATCTTGTTTACCAATGTACCGATTTTTTCACCATCCAGCAGAAGATCAAAATTTCCGCCCGCCACACCCTCTGCCCAGCCGGTTACAAGACACATTTTATAGGTTCCGGCAGCACCGACGCGAATCTGCACACTGATGGTATCACCGGTGCGGACATTGTCAAAATAGGGCTCTGGGCAAAGCTTCTCTTCGATGTAGATTTTTGCCTTGCTTTTTCCGTTATAGGTAAAATCGCTGTACTGCTTGGCAAGACTGACAGCCGTTTCTTTCACGGAGGAAAC
>FR890536.1:64986-70147 GCA_000433415.1 Clostridium sp. CAG:448 | reverse complement strand
ACTGCCGCAAAACATCTGGTCAACACGCGCATTCCTGTCTTCATGATTCATTATCCCCCTCTGTTTTTTCTGTCATGTTTGTCTGGCAAGAAAGGAAAGCGGAACTTTGTAGAAGCACAGAGTTCCGCCACGGCAAACGCCGAAAAACATGGTCTGGTTCATCTATTATGCGTTACTCCCGAACATATCCAACACCAACGTCGGATTGTTTTCAATAGCAAAGCGCAAAGCCCATTCGCCGGGGAAAATCAAAAGATTGTTCCCCTTGATATCCTGCACCCATTTGGTGTCTCCGGAAAGGCGCAGCGTCCGCACATCCAGATCCGGATCGTGAACAACGCGGATCAAATCATGCGGCATATCCTGCTTCCGATATTCCACGCCGTATTCGCTCTGCATGCGGAATTTCAGCACATCATACTGCAAAACGCCGACAACGCCGACGACAACGCGCTCCATACCGCCGCCCGGTTCAAAGAAAATCTGAATGGCACCTTCCTGCGCAATCTGCATCATTCCTTTTGCAAACTGCTTCCGTTTCATGGAGTCCACCTGTTCGACATATGCAAAGTGCTCCGGAGCAAAGGTAGGAATTCCTCCGAAACAGACCTTCATGCCGCTCTCGCAAATGGTATCTCCGATTGAAAAAATACCCGGATCAAATACACCGATGATGTCACCGGCATACGCAACATCAATTCCCTCGCGTGACTGCGCCATCATTTGCTGGGGCTGTGACAGCTTCAGGTTCTTTTTCCCCTGCACGTGGTAATACTCCCTGTTCCGGTCGAACATGCCGGAGCAAATCCGCATAAACGCAATCCGGTCCCGGTGCGCCTTATTCATATTCGCCTGAATCTTAAATACAAATGCCGAAAAGCGCGGATCAAACGGATCCACCGTATCCTCTCCCGACCGGTGAGACAAGGGTGGGGTTGTCATGCGCAGAAAGTTTTCCAAAAACTGTTCAATACCGAAGTTGTTGAGCGCCGACCCGAAAAATACGGGCGACAGCTTTCCCTGCCGTACAAGAGAGAGATCAAAATCAAAATCAGCAACATCCAGAAGCTCAATCTGCTCAGTCAGTGCAGTGCGCATCCGCTCACCGATCAGCTCATCCAGATGCGCCGTGTCGCGCAGATCGCAGGCGATTCCGCGCAGCCTGTTTCTGCCGCCATGGAAATTGTCAAAAGTGATGATTTCATGTGCGGAACGGTCATAAATACCCTTGAACTCCACGCCGCAGCCAATCGGCCAGTTGACCGGATAGGTTCGGATCCCGAATTCTTTTTCCAATTCGTCCAAAAGATCAAACGGATCCCGTGCTTCGCGGTCCATTTTATTGATAAAAGTAAAAATCGGAATTCCCCGCATGGCACAAACGCGGAACAGCTTTCGGGTCTGCGCCTCGATTCCTTTCGCTGCGTCAATCACCATGACCACACTGTCCGCCGCCATCAGCGTCCGGTAGGTATCCTCCGAAAAATCCTGATGCCCCGGCGTATCCAAAATATTGATGCAGTATCCTTCATAGGTAAACTGCATAACAGAAGAGGAAACGGAAATTCCCCTCTGCTTCTCCAGCTCCATCCAGTCGGACACCGCATGTTTGTCCCCCTGCTTTCCTTTGACGGAACCTGCCGTCTGAATCGCGCCACCGTACAAAAGGAACTTCTCGGTCAATGTGGTTTTACCTGCGTCCGGGTGCGAAATAATGGCGAATGTTCTGCGCCGCTCAATTTCCTGTCTGATATCCGCCACGTTATTTATGCTCCTTTTTTCGCGTTTTCCGTCTCAATGGCGATTGCCTTATCTTCCGCCACATTGAAAGCGCTCTGTACCAATGCCACGGTAATAAACGGCGTCAGCACGGCGGACATACTCCAACCGAAAGCACTGCCGGGAACCGGCAATGAAAAATGCGTGCAAATCTGGCGGATTTCTCCATGCAGTGCACATCCCATATAGATGCCCGCGGCAATCCGAACCAACACGAACGCCGCCCCTGCAATAATCGTCATTGTGCTTCCCTTATCCGCAATCACCGCATACAAAAAGGCGCCCAATGCCACCCAGCCAATCATATAGAACACAACCTGCAACGGTCGGAGATATCCGTCTTTCACCGCACCTGTCTTTTCACATTCCGCAGAGAGACGAAGCGTATAAATCAGCCCGTACCCCCCCAATGTCAGAACCGTCAGAAACAGGACGACTGCTACATTTTTCTTTTTCATGTGCTTCAAAAATTCCTTTACTGTTTTATGAAAAATTCCGGAGACAGTACAAACCGTCCCCGGAATATTATACATGATGATCCCATATCTGTCAAGTGCTTTACAAAAATTGCACCCATGCGCCGGGAGAATTTACGGAAAAAGCAACGCTTACTCTGCGTGGTACCCGTAGACCATCAATGTCGCCTTCATAATGTTCTTTTTGTTCACTCTGCCGTTTGCGTATCCCACAAAATCGTAACTGCTGTAGAACTCCGCATCATCGCCCTGCCAACGCGGACCGGTCCAGACACCGACACCGGTTCCCTGCGTATCGATTCCGTCTTTTGCAACCAAAAGATAAGTACCGGCACCAAACGCCTTTTCGTCAACACTGCCGAAGTCCATTGACAGCGTAGAATTATCTTCAAAATCCTCAAACGTCTGCTTCAAGATCGGCTCAGCCGCAACCGTTGTATCATAATCGGTATCCCACCGATAAAGGTAGAACGTCAGAGAGCCGTAATTATCACTCCAGCTGGCGCAGGAAACACTGGCGCCTGTCAGCCACTGTTCATCTGACAGCGTAAACCTGACCGCCTGTCCCTTGCCTGATTCACGAATCTGTGCAGGTGTCTGATTCGGGTCCGAACTATCGAACACAGACACATTGTCATCGTAGTAATCCTTTGTGTGGTCTACAGACTCCGCATTCGTGGTTTCTTCGCTGCCGGTCGTTCCCTCTGCGGCAGCAGTTGTCTGTTCCTGCGTCGTTTCATCCTGCTTTTCTGTTTTCGCAACCGTGGTAACAGCGGGCTTCTCAGCCGTCGTTTCACTCGGTTTATCCTCTTTTTTGTCACATGCCATGACACTGCATAAAAGCAGTCCGGCAAAGATCAATGCAAGTGCTTTTTTCATTGTCCTAACTCCTTCCGAATTCCCATACGGGTTGATATGGCATTATTATAACACACCGCAGATTCATTTGCAAGTCTTTTTCCGTACTTTTTGCCACAAGGTGTAAAAAGAGCAGCATATGAAGCGTACAAAACGATTGACAAAACGCAGTTTCTCCTGTATAATAAGAGCCATGGAAAGCAAAATTGTTTACGGAAAAGGAGAGTTACATGTCGGAATCAACTGTGTTTTTTATACGCCGGGTTTCGCCGGAAGATGTTTTACGGATTTATAAAGCGTTGAACGTTTCGTTACCGGGTCCTGTTGCCGTCAAAGTTCATTCGGGAGAGCCGGGCAACCAGAATTTTCTGCGTCCTGATTTCTGGGCACCCATGATCGATGCCCTGCACGGCACAGTTGTGGAATGCAACACTGCCTATGAAGGAGGGCGCAACCGCTCCGCCGCGCATTGGGAAACCATGCGCATGCACGGATGGAGTGAGCGTTTTCCCGTGGATTTGCTGGATGAGGAGGGCGAAACGGTCCTGGAAGTTCCGGACGGCTTGCAGATCAAACAGAACTACGTTGGAAGTCACCTTGACCGGTACGCGTCCTTGTTGGTACTGTCCCACTTCAAGGGACATCCTATGGGAGGATTTGGCGGTTCCTTAAAAAACATTTCCATCGGACTCGCTTCCTCACACGGAAAAGCATATATTCATGGCGCGGGGGACCCGGACAAGCTTTGGACTGCGGATCATAACGCGTTCCTGACCTCCATGGCAGATGCCGCATGCTCCATCAACCGCCTGTACGCCGGTAAAATTGCCTTTATCAATGTCATGGCAAACATGTCGGTTGACTGTGACTGCTGTGCCGTTGCCGAGGATCCGAAAATGAAAGACGTCGGCATTCTTGCCTCCCTCGATCCGGTGGCACTGGACAGTGCCTGCGTGGATCTGGTGTACAACAGCACCGACGCCGGAAAGAAAGATCTGATCGAGCGAATTGAATCCCGCAACGGGACACTCATTTTGGATGCCGCGCAAAAGCTGAAAGTGGGAACACGGGCATACAAATTGGAAATTCTTGACTGATTCTTTTAATATTTCATGATACGCAACGCGCGGTGTGCAGCCGCGCGTTGCGTTTTTTGATTGCACCGATCAGTATCGCTCCGTTTTTCCCCGCGCACGCCACAGCAGCTTCCGTAAAAATTCCGCCGGAAATACGCTCAGGGCACAAAGAGCCGTCACCCCCAACTCCCGCAGGGTCAGCGGTGCGGTTCTGAGCACTGCCCCGCCGACGTAAACAAAGACAAGCTGAATCAGAAGAATGGCTGTCATAATCCCTACAAACGGCTTATTTTCCTCGATTCCGGACAGCAACCGCAGGCGATCCGTGCGGGCATTGAAGCAGTTGAACACGGAAGAAAAGATAAAAAGGGCAAAGAACGCAGTCATCAGATAAATGTTGTCCGGTGCCTGCCGGAACTGCCGGATAAAAAACGGGCATTTGAGAAACACCAGATACATTGCCACCGTAAAAGATCCGTGAAACACGATTTCATTGATCATGTATCTATTCAGGATTGCCTGATCGCGCCGTTTCGGTTTTTCCTGCATACAGGAGGCAGGCGGCGCCTCACCCGCAAACGCAAGTCCGCCCAGGGTGTCCATGATGATGTTAATCCAAAGCATCTGTACCACCGTGACCGGCGCATCAATGCCTAAGAACGGACAAATCATGGAAACACCGACTGCGCAGAAATTCATCATCAACTGCAAAACAATAAACTTGCGGATACTTTTGAAGATATTTCTGCCGTACAAAACCGCTTTGACAATGGAGCCGATGTTATTGTCCAAAATGATAATATCCCCTGCGTCTTTTGCCACCTGTGTGCCATCCCCCATGGAAAAGCCGATATCCGCGCGGCGCAGGGCAGGTGCGTCATTGATTCCGTCCCCCGTCATACCCACAACCAAATCCGCCTCCTGCGCAATGCGCACCAGTCTGCTTTTGTCGGTCGGCTAGGCACGTGCAAT
>FR890536.1:26182-64931 GCA_000433415.1 Clostridium sp. CAG:448 | reverse complement strand
CGCAGGCGACTGTCGGAAAGCGTTGCCAGCTCCGCACTGTCCAGCACCATATCCACACCGTCACCGAGAATGCCGCAGCGTGTTGCAATATTACCTGCCGTTTCGCGGCTGTCACCGGTCATCATCACCACGTGAATGCCGGCATCACGCAAAGACCTGACCGCACCGGGCGCCTCCGGTCGGAGACGGTCTTCCAGCGTCACAAAACAGATCAGCGTCAGTGCACCGAAAGTTCCGCCGCGCAGAGTCTGCATGCCGCCCTCGCTCATTGCCACAAGAAGGACGCGCTCCCCGTTCTTCAGCATTCTCCGCAATATTCTCTCTGCCTCATTCCCGCCGCAGCGGATACGCGCACCATTGCTGTCCATCCGGTATCGGATATGCGGGAGCAACAGATCCGGGGCACCTTTCAACCATACTTTTCCTTCCGCAGTCTGCGCTGCGGAAAATTTTTTTGCGCTGTCAAAAGGAATCTTGGCAATGGCATACCCCGCTCCCCCGTCCGTCTTTTCTCCGACAGCCGGAAGCACCGATGCAAGCAATGCACGGTCTGTCGCATTTCCCCCTAAAGCGCAGATATTCCCTGCGGCATTCTTGCCCGGTTGTGCGGCAGTATTGAGCATACAGCTTTCACGGTAGGAGGTAAAACAAGCCCCTCCCCCCGCCGAAAACGCAGCCACATCCGGAAAACACTTTCCGTCTCCTGTACAGATCTTCCCCACCGACAGAACGCCTTCGGTCAATGTACCCGTCTTATCTGTAAACAGGATATTCATGCTGCCCGCCGCCTCAATTCCAACGGGTTTTCGTACCAGAACATGATCCCGCATCATGCGACGGATATTCGAGGAGAGCACCACGGCGACCATCAGCGGCAGCCCCTCCGGCACCGCCATGACCACAACGGTCAATCCCAACATAAAGGCATGCAAAAGCGTTCCCACGACATACGGCAGGTCGGTCAGCTTTTCCATGATAACGGTACGGTCAAATCCGCTGTCCAGTACAAAAGCGTTGATAAGGAAAACCACCGCAACCAAAATGGCGGCGCAATACCCCAATCGGCTGATCTGACGGGCAAGCTTTCCGAGACGAATCCGCAAAGGGCTCTCGCGGGTATCCATTTGCACCTCCTTGGAGATCTCTCCCAAAAAGGTGGCATCCCCCACCCGCTCCACTGCCATCTCGCCCTCGCCGGAAAGAACCGTACAGCCACGGAAAACCGCATTCTGAGAGCTTGGCAACCGCTCATGTTGGTCCCTGGATAACGGGCACTTTTCCACTTCTCTGCCCTCACCCGTCATAGCGGACTGGTCTACACTGATCCTTCCGCGCACCAATACTCCGTCAGCCGGAATCTGCTCCCCGGCACAAAGAGAAACAAGATCCCCGACGACCACCTCCGTCATGGGAATCTCACAAACGTCTCCGTTGCGGAACACACGGCAGAATTGCCTACCACATGCCTCCGAAAGCCGACGGAACGCCGCCTCAGAGCCGTACTCCGAAAGCGTGGAAATCAACGTTGCAAGAAATACCGAAACGGCAATTCCACCCGTTTCAAACCAATTGGCGTTCCGGAACAAAAAAAGCACATTGACCGCCAACGCACACAAAAGAATTTTGATGACGGGATCCCCGAGATTTGCAAGGAACCTTGCCCCAAAGCTTTTTCCTTTGTGCGCGCGCAATCCGTTATCGCCATGTGCCGCGCGTGACGCCGCTACCTCGCTGTCCGTCAGCCCCTTGTGCAGATCCCCGCGGGAAAATCCGTTGACTCCTTTTCTTTCCCCGATTCCGTTCATTTGCTTACCCCCGCTTTCCGATTTCATAGCAATATATGAAAAACAAAGGGCGGATATGCTCTGCGTGTCCGCATACAGGCAAAAAGCACACCCGCCCAAAGAGATACTCCTCTCTCTCGCAGGTGTGCTTCCCGTCACGCAAAATGCGCCAAAACAACTCAGCTATTCTTTTTTTCTTCTTCTTCCCCGTCCACAATCGCAATGGCAAGATCTTTGAGCGCCTGCGGATCGGCAGGTGCGGGACAGCCGGACATCAGCTCGCTGGCATTCTGCACCTTCGGGAAGGCGATGACATCGCGCAGGCTGTCCGCACCGCACATAACCATGGCAAGACGGTCAAGTCCCATGCCGGAACCGCCGTGTGGCGGCGCACCGTATTTATAGGCATCCACAAGGAAGCCAAACTTGGCATTGATCTCTTCTTTCGTCAACCCAAGCGCATTGAACATTTTTTCCTGCAGCTGCCAATCCGTGATACGGATGGAGCCGGAAAGCAATTCCGTACCGTTCAATACCATATCATAGCATTTTGCGCGTACTTTCCCCGGATCGGATTCCAGATACGGCAGGCACTCCTCAAGAGGCATGGTAAACGGATGGTGCATTGCATCCCAGTGCTGTGTTTCTTCGTTCCATTCAAAGAACGGGAACTCGGTAATCCAGAGGAAATTGAATTTCCCTTCCGGAATCATGTCGAGCTTACGGGCAACAATGGTACGCAGTGCGCCCAACACGGGCAGAACTACCTTATTCTTATCCGCAACAATCAGTGCAACATCTCCCTGCTTCATGGAGAGCGCCGCGCAGATTGCCTCCAGCTCCCCTTCGCCCAGGAATTTCGAGAACGAGCAGGACGGCGCTGCATCCACCCAACGGATATATGCCAACCCCTTGGCACCGATGCCGCGGGCATGCTCGGTCAGCTTGTCGATTTCCTTACGGGTTAATGCCGCGGCACCGTTCTCCGCCACGATTGCGCGCACACTGCCGCCGGATGCCAGCGCGTCGGCAAAGACCGGAAAAGCACTGCCGCGCACGGTTTCGCTCAGATTCCGGATCAGCATTCCGTAACGGGTATCGGGCTTGTCCGAGCCGTAGGATTCCTGCGCCTCGGCATAGGTCATCCGGCGCATGGGCGTTTCCACCTCCAGACCGAGCACCTCCCGGAACACCCGTTTGATGAATCCTTCGTTCATCTCCATGATATCCTCCTGTGTTGCAAAGGACATCTCCAGGTCGATCTGTGTAAATTCCGGCTGGCGGTCGGCACGCAGGTCCTCATCGCGGAAACATCTTGCAAGCTGGATATAGCGGTCAAAGCCGGCTACCATCAGAAGCTGCTTATACAACTGCGGCGACTGCGGCAGGGCATACATACAGCCATGATGAATCCGGGACGGCACCACATAGTCACGCGCACCCTCCGGCGTCGGCTTGATCATCATGGGCGTTTCGATTTCCAAAAAGCCGTTTTCGTAGTAGTATTCCCGCGCGACACGTGCGATTTCGTGGCGCATTCTGATATTGCGCTGCAGTTCCGGACGGCGCAGATCGATATAACGGTAGCGCAGAGCGGTATCGTCATTGACCTTCTTGCCGCTTCCAACCTCAAACGGAGGGGTCTGCGCGGCAGACAACACCTTGAAAGAGGTCACGAACACTTCAATCTTACCTGTTGGCAGATTGGGGTTGACCGCACCCTCGCCTCTCTCGCGCACAACACCGTGTGCACAGAGCACAAACTCGCTCCGGACACGGAATGCCTTATCGAACATTTCCTTGTCGCTCTCGCTGTCAAATGCCAACTGTACAATCCCGGTGCGGTCGCGCAGATCAATGAAAATAAGTGCGCCCAGATCGCGCTGACGCTGCGCCCATCCCATGACACAGACTGTCTTGCCGACATCCGCCTCGGTCAGTGTACCGCAATAATGTGTGCGCTTGTCCTCGGCACTTAAAAATTCAGCCATCTTTTTCTCCTCCTCTGTACGTATCCGTCCCAATCAGTCGATCGGTTTTCCGTCCGCATCAAACAGCGGCAATTTTTCCAAGTAGATCAAATCCGGGCGATTCTGCGCATCTCCCTCGGCAAGAATTGCCATTCTGCCGCAGACGGTTCCCCCCGTCCGGCTCACCAACTGTTCCATGGCGTGCAGGGATTCCCCAGTGGAAACCACATCGTCCACAATCAGAATCCGTTTTCCCTTCATCAGCGCCGCATCATAACCGTCCAGATAAAGCTTCTGCTCTGCGGCGGTGGTAATCGAATGGACATCCACACACAGCGTATCGCGCATATACAGCTTTGCGCCCTTACGTGCCAGCATATATTTGCGGTTCCCGTCCAGGCGCGCCATTTCGTGTACCAACGGAATTCCCTTGGATTCTGCGGTAATCATGTAATCATACGCAGGTGCACGCGCAAGCAGAGCCTTTGCGCAGGCAGTGGTCAGTTCCGGATCCCCGAAAATAACAAATGCACCGATCATCAGCTTGTCATTGAGCGGACACAGCGGTAGATCCCGCTCGCATCCCGCAATATTCATATGGTAATATTTCTGTTCCATTATGTAATCCTCCGTCTGATCTGTTTGTCGCAAATGCGCTCAGTCCGGCTGCCGGACAGCAATCCGGAAAGCGCTTGCGAGTGCTTCATCCACCAAAGCATCAAAATCCAGCTTGCGCTCCTGCACCAGTACCTTTTCAAGTTCCGGGCGGGTCCGCGGGTGTCTGGGCGTAAAGACCGTGCAGCAATCCTCATACGGCTCGATAGAAATATCAAACGTACCGATTTTCCGCGCAATCTGGATGATCTCTTCTTTGTCCATCCCGATACAGGGTCGGAAAACCGGCCGTGTAGCCAGCGGATCCGTTACATTCAGCGCCTCCATCGTCTGCGACGCCACCTGTCCCAGACTCTCCCCGGTAATCAGCGCCCTGCAATACAGGCGATCTGCCATCTTATCCGCGATTGCCATCATATAACGGCGCAAAAGCAACGTAAAATAATCTTCCTCGCAATTTTTTACCAGTTCCTCCTGAATATGCGTCAGAGAAACCACATGCAGATAAATATCCCCTGCATACTCCGAAACAGCCTGCGCCAGGCGAACCACCTTATCACGCGCCAGTTCGCTGGTATAAGGGAAAGATTCAAAATACAGCGCCTCCAGGCGGACTCCTCGCTTTGCCATCATATAGCCGGCAACCGGTGAATCAATCCCACCGGAAAGCAAAAGCAGCGCATTTCCGCCGGTTCCGTGCGGAATTCCTCCCGCGCCCTTGAAGGCACCGGCGTGAATATAAGCGCCGTACTCCCGCACCTCCACCTGCACCACAATATCCGGATTCCGGACATCCACACGCAGATGCGGACACACGGAAAGAATCTCTCCGCCGATTTCGGCGGAAATCTCCATGGAGTTGAGCGGGAACGTCTTGTCCGAGCGCTTTGACTCCACTTTGAATGTCTTACAGGCACGCAGAAAATCCGGCAGGTACGCACGTGCAAGCGCCCTTACGGCGTCCATGTTTTTCTCGCAGACGCCGCAGCGGCAGACCGTTACAATACCGAACACCTTTCTGGCGGCATCAAACATACCGTCAATATCGCATTCCCCGTTTTCCGGCTCAATGTAAATGGTGCTCTGCGCCCGGTAAATATTGAACTGCCCATACCGCTTCGCACGCTTGCGCAACTCCCGGCAAAGTACATCTTCAAAATACTTCTTATTGGCTCCTTTGAGTACAATCTCACCGTACTTGCAAAGGAGAATCTCCTTATTCGTCGTCACAGGCATCCTCCCCGTCTTCTACATCTTCTACGTCTTCTCCGTCAGGGTCAGGCGTAATCAACGCCTTGGCTATCTCCAGCAGTTCCTCCGGCACAAACACGTCCGTTCCGTACATGGAAAATCCCGCAATTACCTTTACCGCGCCGCCGCTTCCGCGCTCCTTGTACAGAAAAGGGATATTTTCCCCCTCCAGAATGCTGCGGATAATGGCAAGCTCCACGTTATCGTGAACCGTGGTCAAAAAAGCCAACCCCCGGTCATGGTAGGCAACTTTATCCAGTCCGAAAAAACGATCCATCCGCATATCCTCCTTTCACTTCCGTCTTTTCCGGAAGAAGTATACTCAACAATCGTAGTAATGGGGGAACAAAGCCTCCCAGACTTTCATGCAGGCAATGGTATCCGCAATCGAAGAATGCGGAATTCCGTCCCATGCAATACCCAAGCACTCCATCGCGTCCGTCAGCGCCGCGTGGGAAAGATCAGGGTGATGCTCATGTTGGTAACGCACAAACTCGTTGGCACAGCACCGCGTTTTGCGGAACAGCTCCTGGCGTTCCGCTTCGGTCTGATAGATATACTTGATATGGCTGTAATCCGTTGACACGCCGTAAGCAATCAGATTATCCGCCCCGGCAAAAATTTCTTTGATCTGCGGTGTCAACTGATCCAGCGTCGGCGCATCCGCCACCATGGCAGGCGTGATACCGTGAATCTTCTCGGTTCGCTTCCACCGCTTATTATGTACCGGATGGACATAAGTATCCATCACAACCTCTCCCTTGGCATTGACAATGGAAATGGAAATGATCTCATCATGATCATACACGCCGGTCAGTTCCAAATCAAAGAAGAGCACCCGTTCCCTGTTCATGTGGTAGAAGGCATCCCGGTGGGCATCCCCCTCGGCGCGCCGCACGGCAAGATCCTCCGCAAAGCAGGCTTCGCACAGTTTCTTTTTATAGCGCACAAACTTGCCGCATTTCACACACATCAGCGGCTTACGCACCGCCGTCTTCTTGTCATAAAAATAAATCCGTGTTTTATCCTGCCGCAGACTGTATGCAACCGGTTCTTCCACAACGTCGTAGTTCATCTGTTCCAGACGTTCCTTGGTATAGTACCCATAGGACGCTGCCCGCTTGATGCTCATACGCTCAATTACCGTCCCGCTTTCCAGCGTCAGGCGTTCATTTTTGGCAGTCGGGTAATACCAGAGTTCCGGAGGCGCCTCCGCTACACGTTGGGGGTCAAAGTAGTAAATGATACTGCCGTCCTGTGCAACATCGAATGCGCATGGCTCACCCGTCGGCATCAGGTGCAGTTGCGTCAGAGTCCCCCTGGTCAGGTAATCCTTTGCATCCGCCTCTTTGCGCGACAGCTGCGGAATCACAGTTCCGGAGCGCAATTTCCTCGTGTTTCTCAAATCAAACCTCCCGGTTTCTTTTATGGTAAAAGAAATATACACAAACATTCATTTTATTATATCACATTTTTTTCTGTCTTGCAAGGGGTAAATCAACATTTTTCGGCGCGCAAAGGCATTTGTCTGACCGGGAGAGGATTTTACACGAGGGCGTACTGAATGTCTTAACGACCACGCTTTTGCGTAAAAAATCAGCGAGGGTCGTTTTACAGGCAACCCTCGCCGGAGCGGAATATTCAGGAGCGTTCCGCCAAAGGGATATACGCTTCCTCTTTCATCAGGCATTTGTAGCCCGGGCGGATAATTTTCTGGGAAGTGCAGAACTCCTCCATCCGGTGTGCGCACCAGCCCGCCACACGTGCAATCGCAAACAACGGTGTATACATCTCCACCGGGATCCCCAACATCCGGTAAACAAGCCCGGAATACAGATCCACGTTGGCACACATCTGGCTGTGCGTTCCTTTGTAAGCATTGAACACATCCGGTGTCAGACGCTCAATGGAGCAAAGCAACTCAAAGTCGTCCCCGTACCCTTTCTCATACGCCAATTTTCTGGCATACTTTTTCAAAAGAACCGCACGGGGATCGGAAAGCGTGTAGACAGGATGTCCCATTCCGTAAATCAAGCCGCTCCCGTCATTTACCTCCCCGCGAAGAATCCGCAAGAGATAGTCCTTCAACTGCCCGTCATCCTTTGGGTTGCCCACATTCTCCTTGATACAGTCAAACATCTCCTGCACCTTGATATTCGCTCCGCCATGCCTAGGACCCTTCAGTGCGCCGATACCGGCGGCAATTGCCGAATAAGTATCGGTACCGGAACTGGACAGCACACGGGTTGCAAAGGTCGAACAGTTTCCTCCGCCGTGCTCGGAATGCACCACCAGACACAAATCCAGAAGGCGTGCTTCCTCCTCAGTATAGCTCTTGTCCGGTCGCAACACACGCAGAAAATTTTCTGCCGTACTCAGTTCACTGCGCGGATTGTGGATATTCAGACTTTTATAGTAAAACACGTTCTTGTAAACCGCATACGCCTGCGCTGCAATCACGGGCAAACGTGCCAGAATTTCCATGCTCTGCCGCAGCATATTGGAAAGACCGGTCCCGTCCGGATCGTCGTCGTATGCGTACAGCGCCAATACCCCCATCTCCATCTTGTTCATAATGGAGCGGGAAGGCGCCTTCATGATAATATCCTCGGTAAAACGCGGCGGTAAAAAGCGGTAAGCGTCCAACAGTTCGCAAAAATGTCGGAGTTCTTCTGCGTTCGGCAGTTTTCCGAAGAGCAACAGATACGCACATTCCTCAAAGCCGAACCTTCCCTCTTTGACAAAGTTCTCGATCAGATCATAAAGGTCATATCCACGATATTGCAGGCTACCCTCCACAGGGGTTCTCTCCCCCTCGTTCACCACGTAGCCATGGGCGTTACCGATCCGCGTCACACCGGCAGTGACCCCCGTTCCGTCAGCCTCGCGAAGCCCGCGTTTTACACGGTAACTGTCAAAAGCCTCTTTGGGAATCCGGTACGCCGGCTGCGCCAATTGGTACAGGGCATCAAAATCTTCATCCAATTCTTCCTGGGTAATATCCGAACGTTCAGGAACGTAATAACGCATAGCCATTCTCCTAATCTTGCAAATTTGGACCTTTATTATAACACAGCCCAGTTGAAAATGCAATATGTTTTAGAGAATTATTCATTTTTATTTTCTCCACGATTCAATCCGGCTCAAACCGTTTTCGACACCACCAGACAAATCACCGCATCGGCACCGGCACCGTGCAGCAAAGTTCCCGCTACCGCCATCCCGGCACCCGTGGTAAAAATATCGTCAACCACCACGACAGTCTTCCCTTTGATCACCTCTGCGGCATCATGACGCAAATACAAGGTCTTTTTCATATTGACGGAACGCTCCCTGCTGTTCAATCCCTTTTCTTCTTTTCCGCTATGACGCAAAATCAGTTGCGGACGTGCGGGGACTCCAAGCATCCCGGCGAGGCGGCGTGTGATTTCCGCCGCGTGGTCACACCCGTCCCTGGCAATGGCGGCAGGACGGCGCGGAATCCACGCAAAACATAAATCCTCCACAGAAATTTTGTTTTTGTGGAGATAGGCAACCAGCTTCTCCCGCAATTCCACCGCGGCAAAATCGAAAAAACGAGACTGATCCGCATGCTTCAACCGATAAACCAAGCGGTTGGGCACATACCCATCGGCATCCGGTTTATAAAATGTCAGTTTGAGCAACGCCGTACATGCACTTTTCGGGAAACGCGCTGGCAGGTACGCACAGTCGGAAATAAACCCGCCGCAGCAGGGGCACGGCTCCAGTTTTGCCCGCCTCCATTTGCGCATGCATGCCGGACAGAATACCAGTCCCGAGCGGTCTTCCGCACGCAAATCCAGCAATTCCCCGCATCCGGCGCACTTGGGCGGGAACAAAAAATACAGAATACGCTCTTTCCAGGACAGTTCCATGGTTTCTCCTTCCACTGTAGCAATGCACTTTTTCTCTTGTTTTTTTGTTTTGAATCTGCTATAATAAAGGCAATCATCAAAAGATCGGAGTATTTACAGCTATGAAAATTCTGAACATCGGATCCCTTAATCTTGATTACGTATATACGGTCCCTCATTTTGTCGCCGCCGGCGAAACATTGGCCTCCACTGCGCGGGAGGTCTTTTGCGGGGGCAAGGGGCTGAATCAGTCGATTGCGCTGGCAAGGGCTGGCGGACAGGTTCTGCACGCCGGGGCAATCGGACCGGAAGGTGGCGCACTGGAAAGGGCGCTGACCGATGCCGGTGTGGATACCCATTTGCTTCTGCACCGCGAAATACCAACAGGGCACGCAATGATTCAGGTCAATATGACCGGAAACAACTGCATTCTGCTTTACGGAGGCGCCAACCGCAGTCTTGACCGGGACTATATCGACCGGGTGATCGGCGAATGCGAACCGGGCGATATCCTGGTTATGCAAAACGAGGTGAACCTACCTCTTTACATGGTGGAACGCGCGTACAAAGCAGGCATGCGCGTTGTGCTGAATCCATCCCCCTACAATGAGGAACTTGCCGATATTCCCTTTGAGAAAGTCGCCTATCTGCTCCTCAATGAAACCGAAGGCAGGCAGATTACCGACAAATCCGACCCGGATGCAATCCTCTCTGCACTGCGCGGATCCTATCCGTCTTTGTGTGTTGTGCTGACGCTCGGAGAAAACGGTGCAATCTACGACGATGGGCACATCCGCACCCGCCAACCGATCTTTTCCGTCCCCGTTGCCGACACCACCGCAGCAGGTGACACCTTTACCGGATATTTTGTCACGGCAATTGCGAACGGTTCGTCACCCGCAGAAGCGTTGCGCCCCGCATCCGCCGCATCTGCCATTTCGGTGTCACGCAAGGGCGCGTCGCCTTCCATCCCGCAAAAGGAGGAAGTAGCCGCATTTCTGGCAACACATCATTGAACCTTCAGAGTCTGATACTGACCTCCCCGCTGTCCAGTGCTTCGGTTGATTCGTCCGCATACCGGACAAGTAAACGGCAGTCATCGTCGATTCCGTATACCAGCGCCGTCTTTTCGCGTACCGTCACATATCGGTTCTGTAAAACGGAGCGGTCGCGGTATGCACCGAGAAATCCCCGATCGGGCAAAGCCCGATACAAACGGAAGAAATGTGTAAGCACGGATGCTGCCAGTCGCTCCCTTAAAAGCGGATCGGTCCGTTCTGACAGGAGAGCACCCGCAATCGTCTGAATTTCCTGCGGGAACCCGCCTTCCGGTTCGTATACGTTGATACCGATCCCACAAACGGCATAGTCCAGATGTCCGTTCCCGTCTGCGGCACCCTCAACAAGGATTCCGCAGACTTTTTTTTCGCCTGCATACAAATCGTTTACCCATTTGATCCCGCACTGCACCCCGCAAATTTCCATGACCGCATCGGCAACAGCCACCGCGGTCATAGGCGTGATCAGCGGAATCTGCGTCATCGGTAAAGACGGGCGCAAAAGAATACTCATATAGATGCCGCAGCCCCCCGGAGACCGGAAGCTATGATCTCCCCTGCCGCGTCCGGCGGTCTGCCTGTCCGCAAGTAACACCAGCCCCTCCTGCGCACCGCCCGATGCCTCTTTCCGGAGCACGGCATTTGTGGAATCCACCACATCCGCACACACCACGCAAATATCCGCCTCATGCAAAAATGACATGACCGTCTTCTGTCTTTGTTCCGCATTCATATACGCACCGCCCCTCACTGCTTCTCGCTCCATTATATACCCGGCACACTTTTTTGTCAATCGGCAATCCCAGGGTGCCGGGACTCTTCAAACAAAACAAAATGCGGCTTGCGCCGCATTTTGTTTTGTTGTTTAATTACTTTTTGTTGAGCTGAACGCCATCCAACTTGATGAACCCGTCGCCCTTTTCGTAAGAATGAGAACCGCTGAACTTCGCAGCGTTGTCATCCTTGGTATCAAGAGTGATCGTCATGGTCTTCTTCTCGTCCTTGGTCTCAATCTTGTAAGTACCTTCCAGGGTTTTGCTGGTTTCAACTCCAAGAATCTTGGCCGTGTAGGTAATGGTAACCTTGCTGCCGCTGAACTTGTACTCAACTGCTGCCTTAGCGACACCCAGGTCAAGCTCACCTGCATATGTACCGGAAACAGTTTCCGCACAGGATGCAAAGACAAAGCAAAGCATGGTTGCCGCAAGAACGATAGCCAGAACCTTTGTAAGAACCTTCATGATTTTTCCTCCATTGAAATTCGGTTAACCGGTTTCCCGATTCCGTCACTATTATAACACACGCCCTTCACGTTGTCAAGTAAAAAATCGATTATTTTTCATTTTCGTATTATTGACCAAATCAACAAATACTTAGTTGTTTTCTTGTACGGGACGTTCAAACCCGTGCACAAAACCGGACACATCTGCAGAACAAATGTCACCCCCGATTACACGATTGCGATAAACCAACACATTCGCGTACACGGTTTCTTCATACGACGGATAATTGGTCACTGCAAAGGTATAACGCATAATCTGCTTATTCTTGTATTTGGACAAATCGCATCCCTGCTCTTTCTGCATTTGATTGTATCCCGCAAAAATTTTATCAAAACGAGCCGGAACAGTGACCTGGACACTTTGGACACCCGCCGCATCCACCTGCCATCCGAATTGTGACAGGAATGCAGCCGCATCCTCCGCGCTCCGGATTTTATCATAAGAACGACTGACTGTCCCGCTGCTTGAACCGCTCGCCTCTGTACGCACTTCTCCCTCCTGTATCCCTGCCGGTGCATCCTTTCCGACCGCATAGGTCGGCACAAACGCAATCAGGGCAATCAACGCCGCCAACGCCACACAAACAACACCGACAAATTTGAGTGTACTTGCACGCATGGAATAAACAAACATAGAAAAAATCCTCCCCGCAAATCATTCTGCTGCATCTTATGTGCGGGAAGGATCAATTATGACAATCGCTCGGAACTTGTTTTGTGCGCCTGCACGCTATGCACAATGGCGATCAGAATATAGGTTGCCAACATAGAGGAGCCGCCGCAGGAAATAAACGGCAGCGTAACCCCAACTACAGGCAACATGGCAAGACACATGCCGAGATTTTCCAATGTCTGTACAATAATGTATGCGGCAACACCGATGCAGAGAAATCTGCCGTAGTCCCCCTTTGCCTTGCTTGCGATCACCAAAACACGGATAACCAGAGCCAGTAACAGTCCGATTACAGCAACACCGCCGACGAAGCCGAACTTCTCACAGACGGTTGCGAAAATAAAGTCGGTGTGTGAAGCAGCAAGATCTTCATACAATCCGCCGGAAAACAGTCCTCTGCCGGAAAAGCCGCCGTTAATGATACATTGCCTTGAGCGCAACGGCTGCTGCCCCTTGTCCAACGGATCCAATTCCGGATTGAATCCGACGATAATCCGCTTCTGTTGGTAAGGCTCCAGGTGATTCCAAAGCCACGGAAACGCAACCGCCAGAGCAACCGCAGCACCAAGATAGTACCACATACTGATCCCCGCGCAAAACAACAGAATGACGATCGCGCAGATGTACACCATTGCAACACCGAGATCTCCGGACAAAAGAATCAGCCCAACAACCGCGCCTGCATGTAAGCCAAGCCAAAGAAGCGTCAAAGGTCTGTTGATCCGGTTCCGGACCGTATAAAGATGCCGGGCAAAAGTGCATAAAAAAGTAATTTTTACAAACTCCGACGGCTGTATGCCAATTTTCACAATCGGGATAATCAGCCAGCTTTTATTGGTCGTTTCCCGATTTTCCCCGGAAGAACCGAACAAAAGCGTTATGGCCAGGATGCCGACCGAAAAAATCAACATGGGAACCCACAGTTTGTCCACAATAAAGTGGTAATCAACATGCGAAATCAGAACAGAGATGACAATCCCAGCCAGTGTCATGGCAATCTGCATTTTCAGCTTGCTCATACCGAAGTTATCTACGGCACCGACAATGGTCAGAATGCTGATGCCGGACAATCCCAATGTACAAAGGAACAGCACCGGGTCCATGTTGCAAAATATCCGCCGGAACAGCTTTCCCACGCTTTGCGCACCTCCTTTCCGGCTTTTCTTTCGAGAAAACAGGGCAGTCACATGCTGTCGGCTGCCCTGATACTCATTCTGTTTTTACGGGATCAGTACTGTCTGCCCCAAACCACCATATGCTTTGCCGGCTTTCCGCAACAAACGCAAACGTCGGACAGATGCTCTTCCGTGAACGGAATGCACCGGGATTTCACTCCGCCGGTCGTATCCTTGATCTTTTCCTCGCATGCGCTATCGCCGCACCACATTGCCTTGATGTAGCCGGGGCGGTTAGCGGCAATGTCCAAAAATTCCTCGTAAGTGGTTGCAGTGTACAGTTTTTCACGGAGATTCTTCTCCGCACGGGCATACAGCTCGTCATGCACCTGTGTCAGCATTGCTGCGACTTCATCCTCCAGGGCATCCAGCGACACGGTCTTCTTTTCGCCGGTTGCGCGGGAAACAAGCACGCAGACATTTCCTTCAATATCGCGGGGACCGATTTCCAGACGGACCGGAACGCCCTTCATCTCATACTGACTGAATTTCCAACCCGCCGACTGATCGCTGTCGTCCAGTTTGACACGGATTCCCTTTGCGGCAATGCGTGCCTTGACCTCATTTGCCTTTTCCAGAACACCGGGTTTATGCTGTGCCGCAGGGATAATCACCACCTGAATCGGTGCAACAACCGGCGGCAGAATCAAGCCGTTATCGTCCCCGTGCGTCATAATAATCGCACCGATGGAACGGGTAGAAAGCCCCCAGGAAGTCTGGTGCGGATATTTGATCGTATTGTCACGCGCAGTGTAGGTAATATCAAAAGCCTTGGTAAAGCCGGTGCCGAAATAGTGGGAAGTACCGCCCTGCAGGGCATAGCCGTTGTGCATCATGGGCTCAATGGTATAGGTCTCCTCGGCACCTGCAAACTTTTCCTTCTCGGTTTTCTGCCCGATGATGGCGGGAATCGCCAATGCTTCCCGATAAAAATCGGCATAAACATGAAGCATCCGCAACGTTTCTTCCCTTGCCTCCTCCTCGGTTTCATGCATGGTATGTCCCTCCTGCCAGAGGAACTCGGAAGTCCGCAAAAACGGTCTGGTGGTTTTTTCCCAACGCACAACATTGCACCACTGATTGTAGAGCTTCGGAAGATCCCGATAGGACTGGATAATGTTACGATAGTGCTCGCAGAACAACGTTTCGGAAGTCGGTCTGACGCACAGACGCTCGCTCAGCCACAGACGCTCGCTCAGCTGGTTCTGCCCGCCGATGGTCACCCATGCGCACTCGGGCGCAAATCCTTCCACGTGATCCTTCTCCTTTTGCAGAAGGGATTCCGGAATAAACATAGGCATATAGACATTCTCGTGCCCCAATGCCTTGAAACGTGCATCCAGGTCGCGCTGAATGTTTTCCCAGATGGCATAGCCATAAGGGCGGATAATCATACATCCGCGCACACCGGAGTAATCAACCAACTCAGCTTTTTTTACAACGTCGGTGTACCACTGCGCAAAATCGACGTCCATGGACGTGATTTGCTCGACTCTTTTCTCTTTTGCCATAACTTTTTTATTCCTTTCATTGTCGGACACATATTGGATACATTATACGCTCATTGTTCCTGTTTGTCAAGGGCTTTACCCGCAAAATCCCCCCGGTCTGCCAATTCCGGATAGTGCATACGAATGATATTCCGGGTCAACGGAATCAGGAGCAGCACAGACGCCGCGATCCACGCGCCTGGATCGCCGAAACACATCGCAGCAAAGGCAAGTGTGGATGCCGATGCATCAATCGGCGCCCCGTTGATTGCGGCAGGCAAAAAGGAGCAGATCAGAATCCGTGCAAACAGTTCTGCAATTCCGGCGCCCAGAACATAACCGGAACGGCAGATGCCCTGCACCGCGCTCCGTGTGACAATCAGAAAACCAAGGATGGCATAAAGCGCGATGTCAACATAGAGGAAGGTATTGCCAAACCGAACGGTAGCCTCCGAAACCTTGTCCGCGCTCAGAAAAATATACTGGTAAGAACCGTTGATGGAAAGCAGAAATCCTGTCAGGGAACAGGCAACGGAGATTCCCAGCATCAAAAGAAGCGTCTGCACGGTTCCCTTGCGGATACGCCGGTATTCGCCGGCACCGTAATTTTGGGCATTGAATCCGAGAATTGCCGAACCGAGCCCGTTGAAAAATGCCATCAGGAAATTGATCAGCTTGTTTGCCGCACCGAATCCGTTCTGCGCCGGTGTACCGGCTACCATCGATCCGTCAGCAGTCAGATCAAATTGCACCATTGCACCCTGCATCACGATGATTCCGACAGCAAGAATGGAAAATTGCAGTCCCAACGGCACGCCCTGACGCAGGTGCGCCAAAACACTCCTCCACCCGACGCAAAAATCCTCGCGGTGCAGGCGCAGGTCCGGATAGCGGCAGAGCGTGTAAACAAAGGAAACAACCACGCTGATCATCTGTGCCAGTATGGTTGCCACCGCTGCTCCCATCGGTCCCCAATCAAACGGAACCAGAAACAAAATATCCAGCCCGACATTCAACAGTGTGGAAAACACAAGAAACAGGAGCGGAGACACCGAATCTCCCAGCGCCCGCAGTACGCCGCAGACAAAATTGTACCCCATCTGCGCGATAATTCCAAGGAAGATCACAAAACAATAGGTGTATGCCGCATCGTACACCTCGCGGTGATCCGGCGTCAGATGAATCCAGGAAAGCATGGTCGGCAACAGCAAGAGCGCGGCAACCGTCAAAACAGCGGAAATGGCAAGCGACAGATATATCTGAACGACAAACGAACGGCGCGTTCCCTTCTTGTCCCCGCTTCCGACGCAACTGCCGGTCAGGACACTGAATCCCGCCGTACAGCCAAAGGCAAACTGCAGAAAGATAAAGGTCAGCGGAAAGGTGTCGTTGACGCCCGCGACCTGACCGGCTGTCAGCACCTGCCCGCAGATAATGGCATCGGTCAATACGTAAATCTGCTGTAAAAAATACGAAAACATAATCGGTGCGGCGTACCGCAGAATTACCCTCCACGGCTTTCCCACCGTCAGATCAATCGGTCCGGACAGTTTCTTTTTCAAAGAAATCCCTCCCTTCGGAATATGCCATTATTATACAATTATACACTTTTTCATTGAAAATACAAGAGGATCGCGTACAGATATTCTGACAAAAATCCGCACAAAAAACAGCTGTCCGCAGGGCAAAAAGACGGGAGTCGGTAAAGCAGTCCGCATTTTTTGCCCTGATCCCGTTATAACGAAAAAAATCATTTGCTTTTTTGTTTTGTTACCCAACCTTTTCCCGTTTTTTGCAACTATATAAGTGAAGTGCTGTCCGCAACTGTACATAGACCGGATTTCAACTAACGGTTTCTTGACACCTCTGTTTCGCGAATGTATAATGATAGCACAGACCAAAGGCGTCGCTGCGCCATTCAGATGGTGCAACTGCACAGTGACGCCGCAAATAAATGACAAAGGAGAACACACCATTGAGCGAAAATCGAAACAAAAAGAAAAAAGACCTGAGCCGCTACTACAAACAACAGGATTGGATGAAACCGGTCGGAGGCGCCCTGGCAATCGGCGGCGGTCTCTGGTTCTGGCTCGGATACTCCGTTGCATCCTATTACGGTCCCGGCATTCTGATTCCGGTCGGCATGTTTCTCTTCTTCTTTGATGCCGCAAGACACATCGGCACAAACGAAATAGAGGAATTGAAGGAGGATTTGCTGCGTGACTTTGACAGGTCCGTAACCGACATAAAAAATTACGAGCGGACCGTACTGAAACAGCCGTCCGACCGCATCAGTGACGGCTACCGCTTTGACGAAACGGCACACTATTTCAAACGGGTACGGGAGGCGGGCGTTGTGTCCGATCTGTTTGTCCGTTCTCACTTCTTTTTTACAAAAGACTCTCTGCTGATCTGTTCAAGGGAGATCAGTCTGTCCGAAATGGATCCGAACACCGGCACCGGCTTTGCGGATCACAATGAACGCATCCGTTATGCGGATCTGCAAACGGTCAGTCTGGTCAAGGAGGAAATTCCGGTCACGCTCACGCGGAGCGGCAACACCGTCCATGCACGCGACTGTCGGTTGGTTCTTTGCCTGAACGACAATTCCTCGCGTTCTTATCCGGTACGTAACGATGTGGACGCAGACACCCTCTGCGAGGACATCAACCGACTGATGGAGGAAACCAAAAAGCAATCCCCTGCATCTGTTGAATAAGGCACCATCACACAAAAAATGCAAAAAGGCTGTTGCAAATAGGTTATACACCTACGGGCAACAGCCTTTTTGATACAAAAGACGACAGCGTTTATTGATCAGTCCATCCGGTACCCCAGCCCGCGTTCGGTATGAATGGGCTGTATTCCCGCCTCTTTCCAAAGCTTTGCACGCAAACGACTGATATACACTTCACAAAGGTTGTCCGCCTGCCGTGGGAACAGCGCCGTAATCTGCTCCCGCGTGACATACGCACCGTTTGCGCGGTACAAACAGGAAAGCACCATATACTCCCGTTCGGTCAGCACAACACGGGTCTGACCCACAAGACAGGAGCGACCGTCCGCACACGGGATCGGTCCGGACCGAATCTGTTGCGCGGCCACACCTGCCGATTCCGGCACACGGTCCACCTGAACCTGCCGCACCATGGCAAACAACGTTTCCAACAGAAACGGGCGGCAAAGCAGGAACCGACAGTTCTTCGGGATACGCCTTTTCTGCGCGGAATACGCGATCACCGCACATCCCTTCGGAATCCCCTGCGGGCGGCAGGTATCCACATCCAACAGCAGGATATCCGGCACCGCATGTTTCTCCCCGTCCAACACCGCACAAAATCCCGCGGCACACAACTCTGTCTTAAGCATCTTTGCAAACGGGATCTCACGGGAACGAATCACAATCTGCGCTTCCATAAAATCCCCCCGATGGCAACTGCCGTCACGACCAGGCAGACGCTCCCCGTCACTGCAATCCAGATCACCCACACAGCGTCCTTATCCGCCGCCTCGACGTCTGCCTTTTCGTGGAGTGCAAAGTCACCCGACCATCCGTTGCCGTAAAGCGCCCCGTCTGCCATCTCCCCCGCGCCGTTCGCACCCTCCGGATATGCCATCGCATCGGACGCACGGAACGTAACGCATTCGCCCGGAGCAGGCTCCTTTACATTGACATGCGAACGATGCAGCATCATCTGTGTCACACCCAGTCCGCAAAGGAAGAAAAGCATCACCGCAGCCACGGCACAGTAGCGTGTCAGGCGTGCACAGGTGCGCACCTTGCGGGTATGCTCCGCCTGCAATTCCGCCTGTCGCCGTTCCGCCGCCGCTCTCGCCTGCACAAGCAGGGCCCGGTGCAACTGCGGGGAAACCATGCAGTCCCGGGCATCCTCCCGGTTCAGACCACTCTTCTCATTCATCGGTTCCTCCATACAAAACACCTCCTTCTGCTTATTCAGACGTATTGTCCGGGAAGAAGTTCCCTTTTCTGAGTATTTTTTTCAATGCGGTTCTCGCACGCGCCAGACGGCTGCGCACGGTTCCTTCAGAGATTTCCAACCGCTTGGCAATTTCCGCATAATCCATGCCCACATCCACCCGCATCCGAAGAATTTCACGGTGCGGCTTTTTCAGTTGCGCAATGGCATTCTCCAGTTCGCGTTGGCGTTCTCCGGAGAGAACCGCCGCATCCGGCGCATTATCCGGATCGTCGTCAGGCAAATCCCATGCAAAAGCATCCGCTTCCCCATCCTCTCCGACAAACGGCTGCGTCTGGCGGCGATTCCGCCGGCGCACCAGATCAATGGCAGCATTTTTTGCCATCCGCGCAATATAGGCGTCCGGCTGGTCGATCCATACGAATTCATCCAGGATCTGCCACAGGCGCAGAAAAGTCTCCTGCGTCACATCCTCGGCATCCTCTTTTTGCCCTGTTATGCCGATCGCAATCCGATAGACAAAATTCTCATAGGCAGTGACGATTTCCGCAAATGCCTCTTCTTCCCCTGACCGTGCACGGGAAAACAGCAAAAGCCGTTCTTCTCCCGGCATCATTGCCGCACCTCATTTTCCCGCTCCGTTACGTCAGCGAAAGACTGCGAAACTTCCGCAATGATTGTTTCAAACGTTGCCAGATCCTCCGCGCGCATCACACGGTTCCGAAGCGCCGCCGCGCCGGGCAGATCCCGGATGTACCACGCCAGGTGTTTTCTGCCTTCCGCCACACCGGTATGTTCCCCCTTCTGCGCCACCATAGCACGCACCTGCCGCAGCGCCACCTGCATCTTCTCCCGCATAGACGGCGGCGTATACGGCACACCCTTGCATGCGGCGGCGATTTCCGTAAAAATCCACGGATTCCCCAGTGCCCCCCTGCCGATCATCACGCCGTCGCACCCGGTTTCCCGGAACATTTTCAGAGCATCCGCACCGGTACGGATATCGCCGTTCCCCACGACCGGAATCCGCACCGCTTCCTTGACACGGGCAATCACGGAAAGATCGATCCCCGGCTCGTACATCTGCTCACGGGTGCGCGCATGCACACAGATCATGGATGCGCCTGCATCCTCCAGATATTTTGCCATTTGCGGCGCATTGATATGTGCCCTGTCCCAACCGGCACGGATTTTGACCGTAACCGGCAATGAAGTTGCCGCACAGACCGCGCGGACAATTGCCGCCGCTGCGGCAGGGTCCTTCATCAGGGCGCTTCCTTCGCCGTTGGAAACCACCTTATGAACAGGGCATCCCATATTGATGTCAATCGCGTCTGCAAGACCGCTCCCCGCTCTGCCGCGGTAGGTTCCCTCTCCGATCAACGCCGCAGCCCGTGCAAGAAATTCCGGTTCACTGCCGAACAGTTGCACCGCAATCGGCTTTTCCCCGGCGGTCACATCGGTCAGCGCCGCCGTTTTCGCGGGTGCGCCGGCACGCGCAAGCTGTTCGTAGCACAGCGCCTTTGCGGACACCATCTCACTGACCGTATATTCCGCTCCGGCATCTTTGCAAACCGCACGGAATGCCCGGTCGCTGACCCCCGCCATCGGTGCCAGCATCAGCCCGTTTTCACACACGATATTTCCGAAACGCACCATGTTGAATCTCCTTTTGCATTCTTTACGGTGATTATAACACAGTCACGCTCCCCCTGTCAAGTAGCGGCACGGTGGGAACAAAAAGCCCCGGCAAAAATACCGGGGAAATCGGGAATTATCCGAGCAGTACAATGAGATTCTGCACTAAATTCTTGACGCCCAAAAAAATCAGAATAATGCCGCCGCACAATTCCGCACGTTGCCGGTGCCTGGCACCAAACGCGGACCCGATCCGGACTCCGCAAGCGGAAATCAGAAAGGTCGTCACCCCGATGATACCGACATAGAAGAAAATCTGCGGCATCTTCACACCCTCCATGGCAAAGGTAACGCCGACTGCCAGTGCATCAATGCTCGTAGCAACCGCCATCATCAGCATAACGCCGAATCCGAGATCACCGCTGACACATTTTCCCCCTTCCGCGGAAATCGCCTCACGAATCATATTGATTCCGATCAATGCCAGCAGGATAAACGCAATGATACCGGAAACCGCCTCCACATAGGACTCAAAAACCGCGCCGATAAAATAACCGATTGTCGGCATCAACGCCTGAAAAACGCCGAACCATGCCCCGACAATACACATTTTCCCAACCGTAACCCGATCCATTGCCAGGCTCTTGCAGACCGAAACGGAAAAAGCGTCCAACGACAGAACAACCGCAATCAAAAGGACTTCCCAAATACGCATGAAATGCCTCCGCAATACCAAAGAATGGACAGATACAAACAAAAAGGCGCAATCCGCACAGGCACCGAATCCCCGTGTACAGTACCCTTTTTTCGTTCTGTACATGAGTCTCATCGATTAAGGCAAGTCAGGCGGATCCGATCCGACCAGTATGTTGACTTGCCACGCCATGCGCTGACTACTCCCTCAAGTGTCTACAATTTTATCACACCTTTCCCGACTTGTCAAGTATTTTTTCGGATTCCCCGTAAAATATATTGACGTAAAGGCATTCTTATGCTATAATAATCGCATAAACATACAATTCTGTGCGTGTCGCGTCTGTCGGAACGGCTTTTTCGCACTTCCACGCAACACCTGATTGACTCTGTATTCGGAGGTATTTTTCGTCTATGAAGTACGGTTACATAGCAGGGCAACGGACCAATGTCTTTTACCCCGATCTGATGCATACATTGGGCTTGCCCTCGTATGAGCTTTGCATTCTGACACCGGAACAGTTGGCGGATTTTTTTGAAGAGCGCAATTTTTCCGGAATCAATGTCGCTTACCCGTACAAAGATGCGGTGCTTCCTTTTCTGGACGAGGTCGATTCCTCCGCTGCCGCAGTGGGCGCCGTCAACACCGTTCTTAATAAAAACGGGATTCTGAAGGGTTATAACACCAATATTGACGGATTTCGGGCAGTTTTCAAAAAATTCGGTATCCAAGTGACCGAAAAAAAAGTCCTGATTGCAGGAACCGGCACGATGGCACGTGCCGCCGCGTTTATGGCAAAGCAGTTGTCTGCGGCAGAGGTGATATTTATCAGCCGGCACCCGAATGACGGATGCGTTTCCTACGACGAGGCACGATGCAAGCATGCCGATGCGCAGGTGTTTATCAACACAACCCCTGTCGGCACGCATCCGGATATTTCCGGTCGCCCCATCAATATTGCCGATTTTCCGCACCTAGACGGTGTAGTGGATACCATTTTCAATCCTTTGCGCACGAACCTGATTCTGGACGCCGAGGCAGCCGATATCCCGGCTTGTGGCGGCATGCGTCTGTTTGCCGCGCAGGCGGGCACCTCCGCCTCCCTGTTGCTCGGCAATCGGTTCACACAAGAACGTCTCCGTAATTCTTTCCGGGCGCTCTGCAACCTGGACAGCAACATTGTCCTGATCGGTCTGCCGCACAGTCGCCGGGATGAAGTCGCGAAAGTCCTTTCGGAACGTTTGGGACGTCAGGTGATTGACACCACGCAAATGTTAGAGCAAAAATCCGGACGCAATGTCGACGAAATCCTGCAAAGTGACGGCGAAGCGTGCCTGTACGCAATGGAAAGCGAAATCATCCGGGAAATTGCGGGTACCACCCATGCGATTATTATCACCGGAAACGGATTGACCTCCTGCCCGGAAAACATTCGCTATCTTTCCATGAACGGTACGCTTTTCTTTGTCGACCGCACGCCGGATCTGCTATCGCAGACGAATGCCGCTTCCATGTCTTTCGCACAAAAAGAACTGTATAGGCTTTTTGAGTCGCGCATTCACGGATACCTGTTCTGTGCGGACGAGCATATCGACGGCAACGGTACCCCGGAAGAAGTAGCGAAAAACATTCTGGAAATTTTCAACCGGGAAGAGCCCAAAAAGGCGAGAAAACGCCGCTGATGCCGACAATCCCCCAAAAAACAAGTGTGCCGCATGTACGGGAAACTCCCGTCATGCGGCACTCGTCTTTATCTCTGTTTTTTATATTTTCTTTGACAGCTCTGGCGGACTTCCCGCCCGTATCAGATAACCGTTTTTTCGGATTCTGTCTTTTCCTTCTCTGCGTGCTGCCCATACAGATGGCAAGCCACAAAGTGCCCTGACTCATACTCACACAATGCGGGTTGTTCCTTTTTACAGATTTCCATGCAGGATTTGCACCGCGTATGGAACTTACAGCCGGACGGAGGATTTGCCGGACTGGGGATATCCCCCTCCAGAATAATCCGTTTCATTTTGACATCCGGGTCCGGAACCGGGACAGCCGAAAGCAATGCCTGGGTGTACGGATGCATCGGATGCGCAAAAATCCGCTCCTTCGGTCCCTTTTCCATGATTTGTCCCAAATACATCACCGCCACATCCGTGGAAATATGCTCTACCACGGACAGGTCGTGGGAAATAAACACATAGGTCAACCCTCTTTGCTCCTGCAGATCCTTGAGCAGGTTGATAATCTGTGCCTGAATGGATACATCCAGTGCCGAAACCGGTTCGTCACATACGACGATCTTGGGGTTGAGCGCCAACGCACGGGCGATGCAGATTCTCTGCCGCTGTCCGCCGGAGAACTCATGCGGGTACCGATCATAATAATGCGGTTGCAGTCCGCACTCCTTCATAATTTCCAGTACATATTCGCGGTAACGGCTTTTAGGAACAATGTGATGCTGACGCACTGCTTCACCGATGATTTCGCCCACCGTCATACGGGGGGATAGACTGGAATACGGATCCTGGAAAATGATCTGGATATCCGGGCGGAGCTTCTGCATTGCGGGCTTTGTCAGCTTCGCAATGTTGACACCGGTCTGCCCGATGATTTCCAACAGCTTCTCGCGGTCCGCAGTCCGGTAAACGTCATATGCCGGATCGTCCGGCAAAAGCCTGCGCAACTGGGCATCGGTCAGTTTCTGAATGGAAAGTCCTTTGTAAATAACATCTCCGGAGGTAATATCATACAAACGCAGCATGGTACGCCCCATGGTGGTTTTTCCGCAACCGGATTCGCCCACCACACCGAGCGTCGTTCCTTTCTTGATTGTAAAACTGACATCGTTGACAGCCTTTACACTGGCAAGCACATGCCCGAACACATCTGTTTTGATCGGAAAGTGCTTGCACAGATCCCGAACAATGACAATTTCATCCGTCTGTTCCGGTGCAGAAACTGCTCCGCATTGCTTTTCTTTGCTCTCAGACATCATGCCTTTCCTCCCTTCGCAGATTCCTCCGAGACATCCCGGTACAGGTGGCACGCCACGCGATGTGTACCGGAAACCGTGCGTGTCTCCGGATATTTTCCGTCACACGCTGGGCAACGGCGGTCGCAACGATCACGGAAATAGCAATAATCCGGCATATCCACCGGGTTCGGAACCGAGCCGGGAATGCTGTAAAGACGGTCCACCTTCTGGTTGACAACCGGCTTACTCTTCTGCAAACCGATGGTATACGGATGCAGCGGATTCTTAAAGATCTCAGCCGCCGTTCCCTGTTCAATCACACGACCGGCATACATCACCACCACATAATCCGCCATTTCCGCAATCACACCCAGATCATGGGTGATCAACATGATACTACCGTTGATCTTCTGCTTGATGTCCCGCAAAAGATCCAAAATCTGCGCCTGGATGGTTACGTCCAACGCCGTAGTGGGCTCATCCGCAATAATCAAACGGGGATTGCAGGCAAGCGCCATCGCAATCATGACACGCTGCCGCATACCGCCGGACAATTCATGCGGGTACTGCCCGTAAATGCGCGCGGGATCCGAAATGCCGACCAATCCCAACATTTCCACGGATCTCGCCTTTGCGGATTCCTTGGTTGCCCCCTCCTCATGCAAAAGCACCACCTCATCCAATTGCTGGCCGATCCGGAAAACAGGGTTCAGACTGGTCATCGGCTCCTGAAAAATCATTGCCATTTCCTTGCCACGCAGCTTATTCATGTCTTTCGTCGGCATTTTGGCAATGTCATACACCTTACCGTCGCCGGCACAAAAACGGATGGAGCCGCTGCTGATCTGACCCGCGGCCCCTGCACCAACTGCATGAGCGACAGACTGGTCACCGATTTTCCGCAGCCGGACTCTCCGACGACTCCCACAATACTCTCTTTGGGAATACTGAAGGTTACACCGTCCACCGCCTTCACCGTGCCGACATCGGTATAAAAGCAGGTGTGAAGATCATCAAACTCCACGATATTTGCCGGATCCTTCATCTGCGTCAGATACTCACTCTCCGGCACATTTTTCCTGCGCTTTTTCTTTTCAAAGGCACGCATGATCTTCCGGTTCTGCCGGGAAATCCGCCTTGATTCCTTGGCGGAAATATAATGGGTTCCGCTCTTCTTTGCTTTTGTTTCCATCTATCTGTGTTCACTCCTCAACCATGGCTTAGGACGTATCGGGATGTATACCGTGCCACTTCGTTCTCAGGCGCGGGATTTCAAACGAACAAGTTATGTTATAAGCTTTTTCCGACCTTTGTCAACATGATTTTTCTCACTTATGCCACGAAAAAGACTTGACTTTTCCCGGAATACCTGTTATAATGCCACATACTGTTTGTTAGGAGGAGACATACATGAAACGCAAAATTTTTGATTTTACCCCGCTGACCGCGGCGGTTACATTGCTTGCCTATACCATCCTGCTTTCCTTCACAGGCATCGCTTTTCTGACCAATGGGCATCCCCCTCTTCCCGGAATTCTCTTTCTGTTACTTCTTATCTCCCTGCTCGCCGTACTTTGGTATTATATCCTGATGGCACCCACCATTTCTCCGGACGGCGCCCGTCACGGAAAAAAGTTTATCAAAAAAGAGAATATCCACTACGATATTTTCTACAACCGCCGCATCCGCGAAATTCAGATTGAACTTTCGGATAAAACCATCCGTTACACACAGCTTCCGGAAACGGAAATCCAAAAAAGATGCATCTATGTACAGGCAACCCGCGCGAATCTCCGCAAACTCGGCTCCTACCTGGAATGCGAAATGGTCATTCCCGAGGAAGCAAAGCGGAAAGGAAGAAAGAAAAAATGAGTAAACGCGCCCAACGAAAGGCAGAAGAGGCAGAAATTCTGCGAAAAATGTATGCACAGGACGACGATACGGAATCTTCTTTTCCGGATTCCCAGGATCCCACGGAATCGGTCAACGGAGGCAACCAGGACCGGACCGACAAAAAGGAACCGCTCCCGGAGAGCAAATCCGCCAATGATGAACTCCGGTGTCCGCGCTGCGGGGCTCATCTGCGAAACCGCACCGGGTGCCCGCACTGCGGTTACCGCGGTTATATTCCCGTGAGCGTCAATCAAACGCGGCGTATCAAATGGATTCTCTCCCCCATTCTCCTCATCGCCATCCTGCTCTTTTTGATTCTGCGCACACAGGGAGTCTTTTAAGGACGACAGTGTGAATTACGGACACAAAAGAAAAAACCGCTCGGCAATCGGGCGGTTTTTCAAGTGCTCAACTCAAACCGTTTGTTAAAAAAGAAACAATATATTGAATATTCTGACTAACCACTTGCAGTCAACTGCGCACGCAAAAAAGCCATGATTTTCTTCTCTTCACGGGAAACCTTGACCTGCGACAGACCAAGCTGCCGTGCGGTTTCGTCCTGCGTCTGGTTTCGGAAATACCGCAACAGTACAATTTTCTGCCATTGTTCCGGCATTCTTGACAACGCCTGAGACAGAGCAACCCGGTCTGTCAGCGCTTCCATCTCATCCGCGGCATCCCGATCCGGCAGGCTGTTCTCATAGGTAGGAGAGTCCTCTCCGCAAACCGTTTCGGAAAGGGACGTCACCGGTGAGGTGGCATCCAATGCAATGGCAGCCTCTTCCGGCGTTACATTGCAAAGTGCCGCCAGTTCCGCAATTCCCGGCTCCCTCCCCTGTTGCATACGGATCCGGTTTCTTTCCCGCAGAAGTGCCATACCGATCTGCTTGTAGGAACGGCTGACGCGTATCAGCCCGTCATCGCGCAGATGTCTCCTGATTTCACCCGTGATCAGGGGGACTGCATAGGTTGAGAACGCCGTATTTCTGGAAAAATCAAAACTGCGGACAGCCTTGATCAGTCCGATCATCCCGATCTGCATCAGGTCTTCCATATCGGTCCCACGGTCGCGGAACCGCACGGCAATGCTGCGCACAAGTGCGGTATTGTGCACTACAAGGGATTCCAGCGCAGCCTCATCCCCGCTTTGTGCCGCACAAATCCAGGTCCGATTCTGTTCATACCGCTCATCCGCGGTCAATTCAGCCACCGCGTTTTTCACCTTTTCCGATCACCCTCCTTACAGCCCGTTATGTAAACCGCCATGCAGCTTTTTGAAGAGGATTACGGTTGTTCCCTTCCCGACCGAAGAGCGCACCGACAGCTTGTCCATAAAGCTCTCCATGACGGTGAATCCCATGCCGCTCCGCTCACCGGCTGCGTCGGTTGTATACATCGGCTGACGCGCCTGCCTGACGTTCGGGATTCCGCACCCCCGGTCCCGGATTTCAATCCGGACAATTCCTCCTTCCATCAGGGTAACCTGCAGGGTGATCCACCCGACCGTTTCGCGATACGCATGTACAATACAGTTTGTAACCGCCTCCGAAACGGCGCACTTGATGTCCGCAAGTTCCGTTGCCGTCGGGTTTTCCTGTGCGCAAAATGCCGCCACCGCGGCACGTGCCATTCCCTCATTTACCGACAGCGAAAGTAATCTGACCTGCATCCGGTTGCGCACCGCTCCTTCAAATTTTTCTTTTCTGCCTGCCATTTCCTGCTCTCCTTTCATTTTTTGCAGCATTCCCGTCATTGATCTGCACCATTCGATCCAATCCCGCCAAACGCAAAATCCGTTCGGTCGCCGGTCCGGTCTTCGCAACGACCAGTTCGCCCTCCAGTTCTTTCATCAGATTGTATCGTCCCATGATCAAACCGATACCGGAACTGTCCATAAAACTGACACCGGAAAGATCCAACTCCAACCGTTTCGGACGCACTTCAAGAATTTCACGGTCAACTTCTTCCCGCAGGGAAACCGCAGAATGATGATCAACCTCGCCTTCTATCCGCACGGAAAGCACATCGCCCTCCGCCTTTTGCGAGAACTCCGCTCCACCGATGCTCATACTTTTTTCCTCCTTCTTTTTTTCTCCGCTTCCATCTTATCACATTTCCCACGCGAATCCGGTCGGATTCGGGGACACAAAAAAATTTTCCGACACAAAAAATGCGCCTTGCGGCGCGGGACGTATCCCATATTTTCATCGGATTGATGTAAAAACAAAATACCCGTCACAAAAAGCCCCATACCGGAGAACTTTTCCGATATGGGGCTTCCTAACTAAAACAACAGTTTCGTTGACGTCAAAGTACGCCAATCATCCTTCAGACTGGGATTTCTTGTACGCTTCCACAATCTTTGCGGAAATATTGCCGGGCACAACATCATAGCCGGTCACGGTGAATTCAAAGGACGCGCGTCCCTGCGACATCGCACGCAGGGTGATCGGGTAATCGGCAATCTCGGACTTCGGAACGGTCGCCTGAATCACGGTATAGCCCTTCTTATGTTCATCGGGATTCATTCCCATCACACTGCCGCGGCGCTTATTGAGGTCGCCCATGACATCTCCGACCATACTTTCCGGCGCCGTTACATAAAGGTCGCCGACAGGCTCCAGAAGTACCGGGGCGGATAATTCCAGGCACTTTTTGTACGCAAGGTTTGCCGCGGTTTTGAAGGAAACTTCATCCGAGTCAACCGCATGGTAGGAACCGTCGTACAGTTCCGCCTTGAGTCCGACCATCGGGAAACCGGCAACGCCCTTCTGCATGGCATCAACCAATCCCTTTTCCACTGCAGGAATAAAGTTCTTCGGAACAGAGCCGCCGACGGTGGCATCCACAAAGGTCAATCCCTCCTCGTCGCCGGGCATAAAGCGGATCTTGACATGACCGTACTGACCGGAACCGCCGTTTTGCTTCTTGTGCTTGCCCTCCACATCGCATTTCTTTGTAATCTTCTCGCGATAAGGAATTTTCGGCGTTTCCAGACGGATGCTGACACCGAACCGGCTCTTGAGTCTGGACGCCATCACAGCCAGGTGCATATCACCGATACCGGAGATCAGCATCTGCTTGGTCTCGGGGTTGTTTTCATATTTCAGGGTCTGATCTTCCTCCAGCATTCTTGCAATTGCCTGCGAAATCTTGCTCTCGTCCTTGGCAGTTGCCGGCATCATTGCCTGCGTCATGTACGGATTCGGATACAGCGTAGGTGCGTAGGAAACACCGCTGTTTGACAGCGTGTTATTGGTAAAGGTGTTTGCAAGCTTTGCGACCATACCGATGTCGCCGCATGCCAGTTCCTCCACTTCTTCCTGCTTTGCGCCGCGCATCACATAGATGTGCGCCAACTTTTCGACCGTATCGGTCTGCACGTTCCGCAGCGACATATCACGCTTTGCGGAACCGTTCATCACCTTGAAGAAAGACATCTTTCCGACAAACGGGTCGGCAATGGTCTTGAATACAAACAATGCCGGTTCACCGTTCGGGTCAATATCGATCTTGGAGCCATCCGCAGCCCGCTCCTGCTTCTTTGCAGTGTGACGCGGGAAGGAGTTGGCAATGGTATCAAGGAAGGATTGCAAACCGGACAGGCTGGTTGCGGAACCGCTCATAACCGGCGTAATATCCCCCTTCAGAATGCCCTCATGGATCGCCTCGGCGATCTCTTCCTTGGAGATTTCCTCCTCCATCAGAACCTTTTCCATGATTTCCTCGCTGACCATGGAAATGGCGTCATTAAACGCTTCCTTGTATCTTGCAGCAATCTCCTCAAACTTTCCTGTCATCGGAATCTCACTACGCACACCCTTTGCGTCGAACTGAAATGCCTTCATTTCGACCAGGTTGATCATTGCATCGTCGCACGGAACGGAGATCGGGCACACAGATGTACCGAAGGTTTCATGCAGCTGTGTGAATACACGGTCAAAATCCGCGTCATTGTCATCGCATTTATTGACAAAAAACGACTTCGGAATGCCGACTTCCTCGGCAAATCCCCACGCCAGTTCGGTACCGACCTCAACGCCGGATTTGGCATCCACGACAATGGTTGCGGCATCCGCCACACGCACTGCCTGCTTAACCTCTCCGACAAAATCCAAAAAGCCGGGTGTGTCAAAGAAATTGATCTTAATATCGTTCCACATCACGGGCGCCATCGCCGTTGTCAGAGAAAAGCCTCTTGCTTTTTCTTCCGCATCATAGTCACACGTGGTATTTCCATCCGTGGTTTTTCCCATACGGTCAATCTTTTTGATCAGGAAAAGTACGGCTTCTGCAAGCGTGGTTTTGCCGCTGCCGCTATGTCCCAACAGTGCCACATTCCGGATTTGTTTCGTTTGAATTACAGCCATAATCGTTCTGCTCACCGCCGCCGGGCAGCGATGATTTCCTTTCCTAAGTGATTTATGTAAATATTTTTTGACACATCATCCGTCACGGAGTTACCTATATCGGACAACTCACTTCTCCCATTATACTCTATTTCCCTTGTGTTTACAAGTGACTGTAATGCAGAAATTTCACCCGCATTTTTGTACATTTCCACTAAATGCAAGTCAATCAATCACATTTTTTTCCCGCCAGAGAAAAAGAAAGCAAAAGAAGCACGGAAATGCCACCATCCCGGATTCCGGAATCATCGCATTCCCGTGCTCAATAATACAGCTCTGCAAAATCTCCGCAAGCCCTCAGATTTCAAACAGAGTCCGGGCATTCCGCTCCGTGACCTCTTCCATCTCTGCAGGAGTGACCCCGTGCAGGCTCGCCATCATGTTAACGGATTCGCACATATACAACGAATTGTTTATTTCTCCGCGGTGTGGAACGGGCGCCATATAAGGGCAGTCGGTTTCCGTCAGCAAAAATTCCAAAGGAACCGACGCGGCAACGCGCCGCACCCGTTCCGCGTTTTTGAAGGTCACAACACCGCCAAAGCCGATGTACCACCCGCGCCGCCACAGCTCGCGCGCCATTTCCTCACTTCCGCTGAACGCGTGAACCACGCCACGCACCTCCGGATAGCGCAGAACAATCTCAAACAGATCTCCGTGCGCATCCCTGTCATGCAGGGAGACCGGGAGGTTCAGTTCCCGTGCCAACTGCATCTGCGCTTCAAAATAATCCTGCTGTTTTTTCTTCCTGTCCGCACCCCAATAGTAATCCAGCCCGATCTCACCGATTGCAACAATTTTATTGTTTCTGCGCTGTACCGGATCCCGTACCAATGCCTCAATCTTTGCAATTTCAGCATCCGGGCAGTCCGCCAGATGCAGACAGTCCTCTGGATGAATCCCCACAGCGGCATACATAAACGGGTATTCCGCCGCCTGCGCAATACAGGCAAGACTGTTTTCCGGATCCGTCCCGAGGTTCAGAACCCCGCTGACCGCCCGGGTAAATGCCGGATCGGAAAGGACCCCCGCGGCGCCGCCGGGCAATGTATCGAATTTTTTGTCAAAATAGTGCGCGTGAGAATCAAACATCAGTCAACCACTCCGTCTTTCGCCGCACATTCCCCTTCACACTGTCCGTCTGCATTTTCCGGCATTTTCGCTTCTTCCGCCGGTGTAGCCGCTGCGTGGGTTGCCGAATCATTTGTTTTTTTCGGCTCCGCCGCCGGCACATCCTCCGGGAAGCTGTTCGCGGTCAGCGCACGCATGACGCGGAAGGCAGCCAGAATCATCGCATCCAACACACCGTCCGGCGTCATATTTTTCTGATCCAGCGACAGATCCGACTCCACCACCAACGTATGCAAATGGGCGTCTTCGCCAACCGGCGCCACGCGGACGGTCATCCATCTGTGTTTGAGCAGTGTTTTCCGCAGATCTTTATCCGTAAATACGATTTTTGTAAACGCCACATGATCCGATTGGATGCGCAGAGCGCTGTCGCACTGCCGGTTGCCGCATTTGACGGTATCTCCGCTGATTCCGAACAGCTTGTCGCAAAGCAAGCCGGCAAAAGACAGCCGGCGGACGCAAAGGCTGTAACGGTGATTCAGCTCAAAGGTTGTCTGCACCTTTGCAGCCAACGGGTAGGTGCTCTTGCCCTGTTTTCCCGTTGCGAGCGGCGCAAGCAGCATGCGGGTTCCGTTATACATCAATTCCAGCGTTTCGCTGGGTGCGTCATCTCCCGCGCCCCCCGCTTTTCCATGGTAAACGCCGTGGTAACGTTCCGCACAGCGATAAAGTGCTTCTCCCCATGTGGACATTGTTTTGCCCTCCTTTTCTTTCTCCGACCTTATCTGACCCGTTCGCCCAGCGGTGTTGCGGGATCCAGGAAGATAACACGCACGGTTTCCTCGCCCGACGCGAGGATCATGCCGTTCGACTCAATCCCGCACAGCACTGCGGGCTTTAGATTTGCCACTACGATAATCTTTTTACCGAGCAGATCTTCCGGTGCATACCACTTGGCAATGCCGGACACTACCTGACGTGTTTCATATCCGAGGTCAATCTGCAATTTGAGCAGTTTTTTCGCCTTCGGCACTTTTTCGCAGGCAAGCACCTGCGCCGTGCGCAGCTCCACACCCATAAAATCGTCAATACCGATCTGTGCGCATCCCTCCGGCTTTTCGGGCTTTTCCGGTGCATCGACAGTCTGCGCCGCCTGGGCTGCTGCCTGTGCCGCCGCGCGTTCTTCCTCAAATTTTTTCAGCAGTGCCTCTCCGTCTGCTCTGGCAAACAGAACTTTGGAATCGGCAACACTGTGTCCCGCCGCAACAGCGGCAAAAGGCGTCGTATCATCGGCAAATTCCGCAAACAACAGATATTTCTTATTTCCCGCATCCGCCTGTGCATCCAGTGCGGCAACCTCGGCACTCTGCGGATCGATCTCACGTAAAATCTCCTCCGCCGTCGCCGGGATCAATGGATACAGCAGTACCGCCGCATAGCGGATGGCGCAGAGCAGATTGTACAGAACCGTGCCCAGCCGCTCCCGCTTTTCCGGGTCCTTTGCCAACGACCACGGTGTGGTTTCGTCAATATACTTGTTGGTACGGGAAAGGAGCGCCATCACGTCCTCTGTTGCGTCCGCAATGTGGAAGCTGTCCATATGCGCACGGTAGGCGCGGTAGGCATCGGTGCAGGCAACCTCCAATGCGGCATCCAGCGCTTCGGGTACGCTCGGTGCCTGAATCACCCGGTCAAAATACTTTTTCTGCATATCCAGCGTCCGCTTGACCAGGTTTCCAAGATTGTTGACCAGATCGTTATTGTACCGTTTGATTACGTTCTCATAGGTGATGGAGCCGTCACTGCCATACGGCATCTCTGCGAGTGCGTAGTAACGAACGCCGTCCACGGTAAAATCTTCGGCAAGCGTATCAGCATAGATCACATTGCCGCGGGACTTGGACATTTTGTCCGCACCGAAGTTAAACCACGGGTGACCGAAAATCAGCTTGGGAAGCGGCAGGTCCAGTGCCATAAGGAAAATCGGCCAATAGATGGTGTGGAAACGCAGAATATCCTTGCCGATCACATGGACGTCCGCAGGCCAATAACGGCGGAATTTTTCGCTTTGCTCTTCATAAGTCTTATCCGGATCATAGCCCAACACCGTGATGTAGTTGGACAACGCGTCAATCCACACATAGATCACGTGCTTGGGGTCAAACGTGGGTACTCCCCACTTGACCGAGGTCCGGGAGACGCACAAATCCTGCAAGCCCCCCTCCACACGCAGGAAATTGTTGACCATTTCCTTTTTACGCGATTCCGGCTGGATAAAATCGGGATGCGTTTCGATATGCTGAAGCAGTCTGTCCGCGTACTTGCTCATTTTGAAAAAATACGCTTCTTCTCTGCCCTTCACCAACGGTCTGCCGCAATCGGGGCATTTGCCGTCCGTCACCTGTGTTTCGGTAAAAAACGCTTCGTCCGGCTCACAGTACCAGCCCTCGTAGTATCCCTTGTAAATATCCCCCTGGTCAAAAAAACGCTTGAAAATTTTTGTTACGGTCTTTACATGGTATTCGTCCGTTGTGCGGATGAAGCAGTCGTAACTCGCGTTCATTCCGTCCCAAACGGCACGGATCTCTCCGGCAACACCGTCTACATATTCCTTCGGGGATACGCCCTTTTCTTTGGCAAGCGCCTCCACCTTCTGTCCGTGCTCATCGGTTCCGGTGCAAAAACAAACATCATAGCCGCAGCTCCGCTTATACCGCGCCACGGCGTCGGTTGCAATCACCTCATAGGTATTGCCGAAGTGCGGCTTGCGGGAAGCATACGGAATGGCGGTCGTAATATAATACTTTTCTTTTTCCTGATTCATTTCAATCACATCCTCATCTAACATCTCGATCTAACATCTCGTAAAAATCTCATTTGCCGGATTTCTTTTCACCTGCGAGCCAGACCTCGCGCAGTCCGTAATCGCGGTCAAGCAACAGGAAATCTGCCCGTTTGCCGACATGCAGGGATCCTGCCATATCATAGATACCGACCTCCTTTGCAGGAGAAGCGGTTGCGCAGTACAGCGCTTTCTCAAAAGGAATTCCCGCAAACGCGGCAAGGTTGCGCACGCCGTCCAGAAGATTCAGTGTACTCCCGGCAATCGCTCCGTCGCTCGTATACGCACGCCCGTTCGTCACCGTCACAGGCATGCCGGCAATCGCGTATTCGCCGTCCGCACATCCGGTCGCCTCCATGGAATCGGTAATCAGCACCAGTTTTTCCCCTTTGCAGGCATAGGTCAGGCGGACAACCTCCGGCGCAATGTGAAACCCGTCGCAGATCATTTCACAAAAAGCATCGCCGGTCAATGCGGCGCAGACCGCACCGCCCTCACGGTGGTGAAGCGGAGGCATCGCATTGAAAAGATGCGTGTAAGCGGTCACACCGCGCTGTTCCGCCAGGCGTGCCTGATCGTAGGTTGCCATCGTGTGCCCGATTCCCAGCGTAATCCCGAGCGCCCGCGCCCGTTCCGCAAAAGAGCCGTCCGCATCCAGTTCAAATGCGGCTGTTATATGCATCTGCCCCTTTCCGGTCATCCGGTCGGCAAGACCGTTCAGCTCGTCCGCGCACAACGAAGCGAGCAAGTCGGGCGCATGTGCCCCACGCTTCTGCGGGTTCAGATAACGCCCCTCAAAATGGATGCCGGCAAAACGCGCACCGTCCGTGTGCCCGATTGCCGCGGCGATCCGCCCGGTTGCCTCCTGCATCCGTACATAAGGCGCGGATGCCAGCGTGGGCATCAATGTCGTCACGCCGCTCTCCAGATAAGAGAGTGCCATGCGGCGCAGTGCCGCGTCATCGGCATTGATAAAATCCGTGCCGGCGCGCCCGTGGGTATGGACATCCACCAGTCCGGGCGCCAGATATGCCCCATGCGCATCAATTGTCACATCCGCCGCGCGGGCACTGTCCACAATGCGCCCCTCCGCAAAAGCCAGCGTACCCGGCACGAAACACGCGTCGTCGGTACGGTAAATCCGTGCATTGATTATTCTTGTAACCGTCTTTTTCACCTCATTCCGTTCATACCTAAAAAACATCGATTTTATTATAGCAGAACCGGGCGCGGAATACAAGAGGGTTTTCAAAATTTGTATCCGTTCCGCCGTTCTGCCGTAAAATCCGTGCCGTTGACAAAAAGTTCTTGACGGTTGCGAAAAAATATGATACAATAGTGAAAATCACAAAAAGAAAGGATCCATCACCCATGAAATTTACACGAATCGCACTTTTTGCCTTTCTGTTGCTTCTGTCTGTTGTATTGGTTTCCTGTACCAACAAAGGATCCGAACAGGAGACGACCGGTACCGCCGGGGATGTGACAACGAACGGCGATACCGCGGCGGACACAGGTAATGCCGAACAAACGGACGCAGAGAACACCACCGCCTCTGAGGAAACCTCCTCTGACGCTTCCGCACGCATCAATCCCGTATTCTCGGTCGTAGGAGGCGTCTATGAAAGCGATATTGCGTTAACCGTAACCGTTCCGGAGCATGCGCCCGCCGGCACAACCGTACATTACACGACGGACGGCAGTATTCCGACGGTCAGAAGCAAGCTGCTTTCCGCGGATGAAACACTGACGCTTCCCGGTCGGTCGGGCACCGTGGTCATCCGTGCGGTCTGCTTTGATATCGACGGAAATGCCATCGGCGCGGCTGTCACGAATACCTATATCCGCGCAAAAAGCATTTCTTCGCCGCTTTATCGCATTTCCATCACCGCACCGGAGCAGGATCTGGACCGGATCATCGGCAACTATGCCAACTCCGACGAAATCGTCGCTCACATTGAAATGGTCAATCCCGCTGGCGAACGCGTAATCTCCCAGGACGGCGGATTGCGGATTTTCGGCGGCACTTCACGCGCACTGCCACAGAAATCCTTCAAGATTATCGCCCGCAAAACCGAACGTATGGACTCCGTCTATTACGAAGGAACAGGATCCTTCTGCTATGCGTTTTTTGAAAATCGCACCGTCCGCTCCGGGAAAAACGCGGGTGACGTGCTGGATAAATACGACAGTCTGATTCTCCGCAACGGCGGCAACGATTCCATGCAGCACAGCTCCGTCGATCCCAACAGTGCCACCCTTTTGCGGGACGGACTTGCCAACAATTTCGCTGCAAATGTGTGCAAAACGCTCGATTACGCCAATTCCACCTTTGCCGCAGTTTATCTGAACGGTGAATACTACGGAATTCTGGATCTGCGGGAAAACATGAACGAGGACTATGTGCGCCGCGTCTACGGCGTTGACGATCAATACGTGGATATTGTCAAAAGTGAGGTGGACACCAGTCGCGGCGGACGCTTTGACGGCCGGTGGTTTTACTATGAATCCGACAGCAAAGCGGCAATCAAAGCGCTGGAATCCCTGTGCAGAAAAGCCAAAAGCGGGATGAACAGAACCGGAGACGATTTCCGGGCGGTATTTGACGAAATCGCCTCCAAGGTCGACCTGGAGAGCCTGAAGGAATATTTTGCACTCAACCTCTACATCTGCAACACAGACTGGCCGCACAACAATGTCAAAGTATGGCGTTACAGCGGCGAAGCGGTGGAAGGAATCAGCGTGACGGACGGAAAATGGCGCTTTATGACGCGGGATATGGATCTCGGAATGGGCAGATACAGAAGCGCTCCGCTCCCGGAAATCTATACGCTTGCCGATACGGACACCTTTTATCGCACACTCGGCAATTTTGTTTCCGGCTTTGCAGATGACAGTCAGCTCTACCCCGACTCGCTGGGATTGCAGGCACTGTTCGCCTTTGTCCTCAAGGACGAGACCTTCCGGCAGGAGTTTACCGACTATTGCAGACAGTTGGCTTCCAAGGAGAATGTCACGCTGCTGAAAAATCTGTATGCCGAATCCGTCTCGCAGATCTCATCGGAAATTCCCGTACACATCAAACGCTGGAAATCGACGCTCGGCGGATATACCGCAAAAACATGGAAATCCGCGCATCAGGAAATCGAACAGTTCATTGATGCCCGCCCCGCATATTTCCTCACATATCTGGATCAGGCAATGAGTCTGGTTTCCAAAAAATGACAAGCCTGTAGTACAAACAAAACAGCGAATAATAAATCTTTAATTGAGTCGCAGAAGAAATTCTGCGGCTCTTTTCGTCAAATTCGGTACCCGGTCGGGTGTGCAGGAATATCTGCCGGGCATTGCTGCATTTGGAAAAGACCGATCGAACGCACTTTTGAGGATTTCAGACGATTCTTCCATAAATAAAGTACAAAAAAATTGTCCGGAACCGTTTACAAATCCGATCGGATATGGTATAATATCACAATAGGTCGTTGTGCGCTTCAGTGCGCACGCAAACGGAAAGGAGGAAGCAAATGAAGCCGGAAAACCGAAGCATTTCCCGGAATAATCCGTGGAGAGATCGGGAGGTACCGCACCTGCCGCTCAAATCTGTCTTTTTGCAAAGCGGACTGATCCTGCTATGTGCGGTCTATCTTGCCACGCTTTTTGCTCCCTACACAGATACGCCGGTCTTTACCGTGGTCTCTTTGGGGGTCATTATTGTCTGCGCAATCAACCTCATCACACATATTCGTGCCGCCTCCGTTCTCGTTCCGCCGTTCTGCATCGTTTTTTTTGCCTATTGGATGACGAACGGACAATTAACCATCCCTGCAATCTGTCTTTGCGTACTGGTCATTATCAGGGGCGGAGCAACGCTGATTTTACTGACGAAGCACCGTTGGTTGCTGCTCCTACTGCCCCTTGCGGCATACCCCCTTGCGCTGTGCACAACACTGTTTAACCCGCTAGCGGCATTGGTGTCCCTCATCTGCTTCCCCGCTGCCGCACTTCTTGCGGCGGGAACGGTACGGAATCTGCCGCGTGTGTCAGTAATCTGTATGGTCAGCGCGGGCATTGCAATCCCGCTTTTGGCGGCACTGATGATTCTCTTTTACAAAACCTACGGCGG
>FR890536.1:18345-26101 GCA_000433415.1 Clostridium sp. CAG:448 | reverse complement strand
TGCAGGATACCCTGCAAAAAGCCGCCTCGGCTACGTCTGCATCCGCCTCTTCCATTCCGGCGGCAAACACCCTGAATACACTGATCTCACGTTTTCTGAATCTGATTCCCGGACTTTTTGTTGTCGCGTGCAACATCCTCGCATTCTTTTTGCAGGCGTCCCTGCTTGCAGAACTGCGCGTATTGCAGATGGAACCGTATCTGACACCGGAAGCGGTACAGATCCGGATGAGTCTGACGTCCGGCATCCTTCTGTTGCTCGCCCTGCCGACCGCATGGATCGCCTCCTCTATGGAAACCCGATCCGGTGAAGCCGTCGCCGCCGTGGCGGACAACCTCGCGATGGTTCTGGAACCGGGACTGGCGTTGATCGGGTTCGGGGATCTTCTGCAACGGATTCGCAAAGCGCAATCCGGTCCGTTCTGGCTGATTTGTCTTTTGATGCTGATCTGCCTTTCCGGCAGTCTGATTCTGATTCTCATTGCTCTTTGGGGTGCCGTTTCTCTGATTCTTTCCGCAGTCAGAGCACGCAAAAACAACAATCAATCTCGCAGTTAAGGAGTGGATGACCGGTATGAAGAAAAAACAATCTTTTTCCCGCAAGCCGGAATCGGACAGTCGGCGGCGGCGCGGATATTCCCAGGTGGATATGCGCCTGCCGACCTTCCTTGTGGCGGGCGAGGCACTGATCCTTTTGGTGTCCTATATGTTGCTCTGTTTCAAATTGGACGCTTCCTATCACGTCCCGGCAGGGTTGATTTTTATCGGGTTCTATGTATGCAGTGCGGGAGCGGTGTTGCTTTTCTGGTCTTTGTTTTACGGACGTGTCAAATCCGCGGAGGCGCAGGCTGAGGCGATGAATACGGAAATTTACGATGTCTTCCGGTACATCATTGATGTCCCTTATGCGGTGGTCAGCACGGATGGCCGCGTCAAGGTTGTCAACGGTGCCCTGCAGGATATCCTCGGCCTACCGGGGGCGACCTGCAACATGGCGTTTTCCGATTTCTGCAATATTCCGGTCAAGCGCCTGATGGAACAGGCACGCAATGCAAGTGCGTTTTTGCAGGACTACACGTACAGCAACCCGCCGGAAGCTGCACAGAACAGCATGACCACCCGTTTGGGCGACGGCAGACAATATGAGATTATGAGCTACATCATGCGTTTGCGCGGCGAAAACTACTATTTTCTGCTATTCCGTGATGTGGATGACTACCTGGAGCTTTACAGACGTTCGCAATTGGAGCAACCGGTTGTCTGCTATATCGCACTGGATAATTTACAGGAGCTCTCGCAGTTTATCCAGGTAAACTATCGCGACGCAACCAACAAAATCGAAGCCCTGCTCGGTGAATGGGCACACAACCTGCACGCTTTGCTCCGCGAATATGACCGGGACAAATACATGGTATTGATGTCCAATGAACAATTGGAATACTGCATCCGGAACCGCTTTGACATCCTAGATAAGGTCATGGCAATCCGAATCGGTGACAACAGTTTCCCCGTTTCCATTTCCATGGGGATTGCCGCCACGGGTGAAAGTATGGAACAGCGAAGCCGCAGTGCCTATACGGCTCTGGAGGTTGCCCTGCAGCGCGGCGGAAACCAGGTGGCACTGCGCCGCGGGCAGAACAGCCAGCTTGAATATTTTGGCGGAACCCACAAGACCATGGAAGCCAACACCTCAGTCTCCTCCCGTGTGGCAGGACAATTGCTTGCGGAGAGGATCCGTGAGGCAAGCAACATCCTGGTGATGGGACATGCCAATCCCGATTTTGATGCAATCGGTGCGTGTGTCGGCGTTGCAAGACTCGCCATGTGCGTCTTGGCAGAACGCGCGGAAGAGGAAGGTCGGACGCCCGATTTCGGCAATCTGCATATTGTCACAAATACGGTGTGTGAAAACTTCCGGATTTGTCGGGAACAACTGGCAGGACTGCCGGAATATGAGGACATGTTCGTCAATCGGGATGCCGGTCTTGACCTTGTCCGCTCCAACACCCTGCTTGTCATTGTCGACGTGAACAACCAGAAAATTTTCGAGGCGCCTGACATTCCGTTCAAGGTTTCCGAAATCGCCCTGATTGACCATCATATTCTGGTCAATGAGCTTGCGTTCACACCGTTTCTGCACTATATTGAAACAACCAAGTCCTCAACCTGTGAAATCGTGGCGGAGATGCTGGAACAAAGCCCATGGAACGCCATGCTGAAGAAGGAAGAGGCAAATGTGATGCTTTCCGGCATCATGCTGGATACCAACCACTTTACACGCAACGCCGGTTCGCAGACATTTGCAATCGCGCATTACCTGTACACGCGCGGTGCACATACCGCGGTTGTACGCGAATTTTTTGACGAAGATCTGGAGAAGATGCAGGTCATCAGCGACTTTGAGTCCCGCGCAAGACTCTACCGCAGAAATATTGCCATTACCTGGCTCAGTTCCCATCGCGCCCCTTCCCCGGACGACCGCATTGCCGCCTCCCGCGCCGCTGACAAGCTGTTAGCGCTGAAGGGAGTGGAAGCCGCTTTTGCGCTCGTGCTTTCCGCAAACCGGACAGTCATCATTTCCGGGCGTTCCAAGGGTGACATCAATGTACAGATTATTTTGGAAAAACTGGAGGGCGGCGGACATTTCGACATGGCAGGCGCACAAATACGCGAATCTACGCTTTCCGGTGCCTGCGACCTGCTCAAGGCTGCCATCGACAACTATTTTGAATACGATTACCGCAAGGAGGAAAATCAAGAATGAAGGTTTTATTGCTCAAAGATGTAAAAAGTCAGGGGAAACAAGGCGAAATCATCGATGTGTCCGACGGATACGCCGTCAATTTTCTGATTCCCAAAAAGCTTGCCGTTCGGGCAAACAATGCGATTATGAGTGAGGTCCGCTCCAAAGAAGAGGCGCGTTTGCATAAAATCGAAACCGAAAAAGCGGAAGCACGTGTGCTTGCCGCCAAATTGGAGAGTACCATCGTCAAGCTTCATGCCGCATCCGGCAGCGATGACAAGCTCTACGGCTCCATCACCAATAAAGACGTAGCGGAAACGCTGGAAAAAGACTACGGAATCGTGATTGACAAGCGTCGGATCACGCTGAATGAGCCGATTCGCTCCTACGGCACATATACATTGGACGTCAAGCTGTATCCGGAGATTTCCGGCACCATCCATCTGGTCGTCACCAAATAAGACAGACACACCATGGAAGAAGAACTGCTGAATAATAAAAAAATTCCCTTTTCGCTGATTGCGGAGCAATCCCTCCTCGGCTCCATTCTGGTAGACCCGGAATCCCTGAATCTGATTGCGGATACCATCCGTGAGGACGACTTTTATCTGGAAGAGCACCAGCAGATTTACTCTGCCATGCACAAACTTTTTCTGGTCAACAAGCAGATCGATGTCGTCACATTGATTGATATGCTGGTTCACCAGGGGGTGTATGACCATTCGGGCGGAGAAAGTTATATCCGCACCATTGCAGAGGTCGTTCCCAGCGCAATGAACGTCCGGGATTATGCCGCAATCGTCCGGGATAAAAGCCTTTTGCGGCAAACCATCTCCTCCTGCGAAGAAGCAATTGCCATGGCATATGCCGAGCAGGATGAGGTATCGGCGATTTTGGATCTGACGCAGAACAAGCTGTATGCCATTGCACAGGGGCGCGAAACCAAAGGGTTCCGAACCATCAACGAAGTGATTGTGGACGTATACAGCCGTTTACAGGCACTCTCCCAAAACAAAGAGGCAGAACAGAACGTACAGACCGGTTTTTCGGGACTGGACCGTGTACTTGCCGGCATGGGACGTTCGGACCTGGTATTGGTCGGCGCCCGCCCCGGTATGGGAAAAACCAGTTTCGCGCTGAACATCGCAACCAACGTTGCCTCGGCAACCGGAAAAACGGTTTGCATTTTCTCGTTGGAAATGTCCGCGGAACAGCTTGTTACCCGTATTATTTCCAGTGAGGCAATGGTGGACAGCTACACGCTGCGCAAAGGGGATCTGACCCCTGAGGACTGGCCCAAGCTCGCCGCTGCCGCCGCGCATCTTGCCAAGTGCGACATTCTGATTGACGATACTTCCGGCATTACCGTAACCGCAATGAAAGCCAAGCTTCGCCGGGTCAAAAATCTGGGTTTGGTGGTCATCGATTATCTGCAATTGATGCAGAGTGACCGCCGGATTGACAACCGCGTACAGGAAGTGGCGGAAATTTCCCGTGCCATGAAAATCATGGCAAAGGAACTGAATGTACCCATCATCTGCTGCGCGCAGCTCTCGCGTGGACCGGAATCCAGAACGGATAAAAAGCCCATGCTGTCCGATTTGCGTGACTCGGGTGCAATTGAACAGGATGCGGATACGGTTCTGTTCCTGTACCGCGACGAATACTACAAAGCGGCAGAGCAATCTCCCGATGACAAAGCTCCCACGACCGCAGAAGTCATTATTGCCAAGAACCGTCACGGCAGCGTCGGGTCGGTTAAAATGGGGTGGATCGGCCGTTACACCAAGTTCCGCACCATTGCGGATGAGAACGGCGCATGACACACATTGCCTATCCGGCGGGCTTTGTCCCGCCGCACCGATTGACAGGACTTTCTCCGTCAACCCCCATTCTGATCGGATTTTCCGGCGGCGCGGACTCTACCGCTCTGCTTCTTGCGCTTGCCGCGTATGCGGCACTGCATCATACGCCGCTGTATGCACTGCATCTGCATCACGGCATCCGCGGAACCGACGCCGATCGGGACGCGGACTTTTGCAGGCAAACCGCGCAAGCCGCAAAAATTCCGTTCACGCTCATTCACGCGGATGTTCCCGCCTATGCAAAGGAGCACGGCCTCAGTCTGGAAACGGCGGGACGCGAATTGCGGCATGATTGCTTTGCCGCGCTGATGCGCGAAAAAGAAATTCCCATCCTCACCCTGGCACACCACGCAGACGACCACATGGAAACCGTGCTTTACCGCCTGTTGCGCGGTACCGGTGCAAAAGGGTTGTGCGGCATTCCGCCGGTACGTCCGTTTTCAGAATCCGGGGTACTGATTCGTCCGCTGCTGCATTGTCGGAAGGAAGACCTACTTACCTATTTGGAGATACGCGGGCAGGCTTATTGTACGGACATAACAAATGCAGAAGACGACTGCGACCGCAACCGTATCCGACACCATCTGGTTCCGGTTCTCCGCACATTATCGGAACACCCCGAGGAACGCTTTCTGCGCCTGTCCGACACCCTGCGTGAGGACTGTGCGGCGCTTGACCTTTTGGCAGCGCAGGCATATCGGGCAGCGGGCACTGGAAACGGAGCGCTCTCCGCTACAGCCCTGCGTGAATATCCGGCGGCAATCCGGAAGCGCGTTTATATAATATGGCTGAGTGATATGGGCCTGCCTGCACCGGAAGCGATTCATTTGCACGCATTGGATCAAGCCGTTGCGGCGCGCAACCGTACCGCGCGTATCGCACTTCCCGGGCGGGCGTTTGCCCTTTTTGACGGCAGCGCACCGGATCTTTTGATTTTACAAAGAAACGATCCGATGCCGGACAACGGCAGAAAATCCACTGTATAAACCACAAAAGAAAGGTACACGATATGATGAAGGAAGACATTGCAAAAATACTGATCAGTCAGGATGAGCTGGCACAGAAAGTCAACGAACTGGCACAAAAAATCACAAAGGATTATCGGGATTCCAACCGTCAACTGGTACTCCTGATCATTCTGAAAGGTTCGATGCCGTTTGCCACCGACCTGATGCGACAGATCCCGCTTCCGCTTGAGGTGGAATGTATGAAGGTTTCTTCCTACGGCGCTTCCACCAAGAATTCCGGCGAGATCAAAATCACATTGGATCTGATGCGGGACGGGTTGGACAACCTGGATATTCTGATTGTTGAAGACATTGTGGACAGCGGACGGACGCTTGCCCGTCTGACGCAGCTTTTGCGCAATCGCGGCGCCAACAGCGTCAAAACCGTTACACTGCTGGATAAGCCGGATCGGCGTGAGGTTTTCTTCTCTCCGGATTATTGCGGTTTCGTGGTTCCGAATGAGTTTGTGGTGGGATATGGATTGGACTATGCGGAAAAATACAGGAATCTGCCTTTTGTCGGTGTGCTGAAGCCGGAGGTATATTCATAACATTCAGCACGTATTCACACGGATTTCACATCATGGCGCTATAATCTCGGTTGTTATATTGGATTATATCGTATCATCATATGATTGTTTCCATAATCTATCACTCTGAGAATGGAGGGGCAAATGAAAAAAGGTTTCAAAAATCTGCTATTCTATCTGGTTTTCATCGGAATCATCATCATGGTCGTTGTTTTCATCATGCAGTCGGCGACCGTTTCAACCTCAAAGCTCAATTCCTATTCCGATCTGCTCCGGCTGTTGGACGATGTCAATGCCTTCAAGCAGCAGGAAGCGAACGGAGTAAAACCGTCCGGCACTCAGACGGGTGCAACGACAGACGCCGCAACCGACAAACCGGAGGAAGACACTTCGCATGTGTTCGGTCAGAGCAAAGGGGATTACAGAATCACGAGCATCTACGTAAGCAACAGCAATGTTGTTACCGTCAAGGTTGAGAACACAAAGAACGAAAAAGACACCACCACTTATACCTATACGTTGCGCAGTGCAGACCTGTTCCACGCGGATGTCGGCAAACAGCTGCTGACACTGGTACTGGCTGACGGCTCGCAGGTTGAACTGGAATATCAGCCCGCAGACAAAAACTCTGTTTGGCTTGCGTACCTGCCGTATCTCCTGATTATCGTAGTCTTTGTGGTGCTCTATATCATCGCCATGAGGAAGATGGCAAACGGCGGTGACGGCGGCAGAATTAACAGCTTCGGCAAAGCGCGTGTGAAAACACCGCAGAGCGCCAAGGACACCGTTCGCTTCAAAGATGTTGCAGGTGCGGATGAAGAAAAGGAAGAATTGAAGGAAATTGTGGATTTCTTAAAGGATCCCGCGCAATTCACCCGTCTGGGTGCAAAAATTCCGCACGGCGTGTTGCTTGTGGGCCCTCCCGGAACCGGTAAAACCTTGCTTGCAAAAGCGGTCGCCGGTGAGGCAGGTGTTCCCTTCTTCTCAATCTCCGGCTCCGACTTTGTGGAAATGTATGTCGGTGTCGGTGCGTCCCGTGTCCGTGATTTGTTTGAAACCGCACGGAAAGCCCCCGCTTCCATCATCTTCATTGATGAAATCGATGCGGTAGGCAGACACAGAGGCGCAGGTCTTGGCGGCGGTCACGATGAACGTGAACAAACGCTGAACCAGTTGCTTGTCGAAATGGACGGTTTCGGCTCTCACGATGGCGTCATTGTCATGGCTGCAACCAACCGTCCGGATATTTTGGATCCGGCGCTCCTTCGTCCGGGACGTTTTGACCGTCAGATCACGGTCAATGTACCGGATCTGCGGGGACGTGAAGATATTCTGAAGGTTCATGCACGCAACAAACCGTTGGAACCGGACGTCAATCTGCGCGAGGTGGCGCGTTCCACCGCAGGCTTCACCGGTGCGGATCTTGCAAACCTGCTGAATGAGGCAGCCTTGCTTGCCGCCAGACGTAAAAAGAGTCTGATCGGCATGGCAGACATTGAGGATGCCTTTATCAAGGTCATTGCCGGACCGCAGAAGAAATCCCGCCCGATGAAGGAACGCGAAAAGCGCAATACCGCTTATCACGAATCCGGTCACGCTATGATCGCCTACC
>FR890536.1:15742-18263 GCA_000433415.1 Clostridium sp. CAG:448 | reverse complement strand
TCGGCTATACACTGAACCCTCCCGCGGAGGATAAATACAGTGTTTACAAGAACGAACTGAAAAACAAGATCTCCATGTTGTTGGGCGGACGTGCGGCAGAGGCATTGATTTTCGGCGATGTTTCCGGCGGTGCTTCCAACGACATCAAGCGCGCAACCGATATTGCAAAGCAGATGGTCACGCAATTGGGTATGTCGGATATTCTCGGTCCCCGTTGCTTCGGAACCGGACAGGAGGAAGTATTCCTTGGTCGTGACTTCTCTTCCCAGCAGGACTACTCCGACGAAACCGCTGCGAAAATTGATATCGAAATTCATGAAATCATCAGGGAAGCGTACAACAAGGCGATTTCGCTCCTGCAGGAACACATTGAGAAGTTGCATTTCCTTGCGGACTACCTGGTCAAACATGAAATCATGGACGGCGATCAGTTCCGCACTGTCATGGAGAAGGACGCTCCGACCGTGGAGGAAATCGAGGAAATTGCCGCTGCAAAGAAACGCAGAAGCAGTGACGCCAACAACAATGCGGCGTCTGCCGCCGAAAGCGACAAAGAATCCGTTCAGGACGGCTTGCCCGATCCGGACGACAAGGATGATTTCACGCTCGGCGAACTGGACGACGTAGAAGATGAGGATGACACCCAATCCGAGGACAACAAATAAGAAAATTCCCCACTGTATACGCTCCCAAGGGAGGGTGCACAGTGGGGTTTGTTTTGAAAAATCGGCGTCAAACGCCTATATTGTTCCCTGTGACGAAAGGGGGTGCCATGCGCTTTTGCGCAGCTCCATTTCCGAAAAACACCAATCTTCTCCCATAATACGGCAACTCTCGTTGTTGGCAGGATCACCGTCAACAAAGCCCAAAGAAGCGTAACAGCGCCGCGCGTGCAAATTCCGGTCATACACACCAAGCGTAATCAGATCGGCTCCGAGCAGTTCAAACGCATACCGCGTGGCAAGCGTCAGCATTTCCCTGCCGTACCCACGTCCACGTTTTTCGCGGTCGATCGCAATAAATCCGTAATGCAGAATCCGCTTTTCAGGGTCCGTAAACCGCATGATCATATGCCCGACCACTCCGGTTTCGTCAAAGGCGGTCATGACGTAAAAAGAATCCGACATCTCATAAGCCACATAATACGCATTCAACTCCTCTGCCGTAATCGGATAATGCGTATAACGATCCGCACACCACATGCGGAACGTCGCTTCGTCATCCGTCCCGAACCAGGAAACAACCGCTTCCGCATCGCATTTTTTATAAGGTCGCAAACGTAACATACTGCATCCTCCTGCATCTCATTTTGACCGCATAATACGGAAAGTAACCGTTCCCTTTGCCTGTTCCCCGGTCACGGAGAGCGTATAGGTCCCGCTCTGCAAAATACGCACCGTAAACCGCTCCGGAGCACTGCTGTCTCCGATATAAATCGGCGATTCTCCGCTGATTCCGATCTGAAAGGCAAATTTACCGCCGTTTTCGCTGTGTGACACCACCACTAAATCTCCCTCCTCCAGGGCATACTGCTCCGAAAGTGTTGTATTGAGCACCGTGCAATCCACCGAAAACTGATCCTCTTCCACTGTCCGGTCAAAATCCGATACGGGACCGCATGCGCAGACAAGGAGCAGACAAAACAACAGACCACACAAAATACAGCTTAAAATCTTTTTCATCAAACAAACTTCCTTTTCTCTGACATTGCCTGTTATCATACCACATCTGCCGCAATTTGTCAAGAAAGTGAACCAACGATTGTGCCTGCTTTCCGTGTAAAAAGCTTGACAGCACACATGTTCTGTGCTAAAATAGAGAATGAATATGTATGTAAACACACAGGAGGAATCCATGACTGATTTTTATAAAAAATTCCTGTCCACATCCTACCCCGATACCGGATCACTCAGTATCGCGGCTTTCGGCGACAGTGTGACACATGGTGCATTTGAGTGTATTGAGGGAGCGCCGTGTGTTTTTGATTTTGAGGCGGTTTATTATAAAACCCTTTTTTTTTTTGGGGTTTTTTAAAATACCCGCCTGCGCGAACTGCTCTGTGAGGAAAAGCCATGGATGCCGGTCAGCGTTCTCAATGCCGGTATTGCGGGAGACTGCGCAAAAAACGCGCTTACACGGATTGACCGCGATATCATCAGCCACAAACCGGATCTTTGCATCGTTGCATTCGCATTGAACGATGTCAATGATCCGTTGAACACATATACCGCGTCGCTTACGGAAATTTTTTCCCGCCTGCACGGCGCCGGCATCGAAACCGTTTTTCAGACACCGAATATGCTCAACACCTATGTGCGCCCTGACACGGTTCCCATGTTCCGCGACTATGCCGCGGTCACGGCGGAATACCAGAACAGCGGACGTATGGACACCTATATAGAAGCAGCCCGCGCATGCGCGACAGTGGCAGGTGTACCGGTGGCGGACAGCTACGCCATCTGGAAGTCCATGTATCAAAACGGGACAGATACAACCGCCTTGCTTGCAAACGCAATCAATC
>FR890536.1:5832-15727 GCA_000433415.1 Clostridium sp. CAG:448 | reverse complement strand
GCAATCAATCCCCCCCCCCGCGGGAATCACCGCCTGTTTGCCAAAACCCTTTATACCACCATCACCGGAAAGGAGCCGAACGTATGAGTTTTCCGGAGAAAACACTGCACACCCTGGAATTTGACAAGGTTCGTGAGATGCTTGCCGCCTGTGCACTGACCCAGGGAGCCGCCGACCGCGCACGGGCATTGGTTCCTTACGACGATGAGGAATTGGTCTTGCGCTACCAACGTCTGACAACCGACGCACGGCGTTTGGCAGAAGCAAAAGGAATGCCGTCATTCGGCGCTGTCAAGGATGTGACCGGTGCATGCGAACGGGCGGACAAAGGCGCAACACTGTCCACAAGAGAACTTCTGGACGTCGGAGATATTCTGCGCACGGCGCGCGGACTTTTGGATTATTGTCACGGAAACCATCTGTTTGACACCGTTCTTGACCAGGTCTTTGACCGTCTGATGCCCTCCAAAACCTTGGAAGAGTCCATTTTCCGCACCATTCTGAGCGAGGACATGATTGCCGATGAGGCATCTCCCGCGCTCGGCGACATTCGCCGCAAAATTCGCGCAACCAATGCCAAAATCAAGGATACCCTGCAAAAATTCGTTGCAGGCGGCAGCTATTCCAAGTATTTGCAGGAAAATATCGTTACAACACGCGGGGGCAGATATGTTGTTCCCGTCAAGGTGGAATGCAAAAACGAGGTGCGCGGACTGATCCACGATACTTCCGCATCGGGACAAACCGTTTTTGTCGAACCGATGGCGGTTGTGGAAGCAAACAACGAACTGCGGGTCCTTGAAGCCAAAGAGGAACGCGAGGTGGAGCGCATTCTCGCCGGGTTATCCCAGCGTGTATCCGAGTGCGGCTCGGCAATTTCCCTCAATTACCACAACATCACTGCCCTTGCCTTCTACTTTGCCTGCGCCGAGCTGTCCATGCAGATGCAGGCAACCGCACCGCAAATTACACCGGAACGCGGAATCCGGCTGCGTCATGCGCGTCATCCCCTGATTCCGAAAGACAAGGTCGTCCCCATCGATGTTTCCTTGGGCGTGGATTTTGATACACTGATCATCACAGGTCCCAACACGGGCGGTAAAACCGTCACGCTGAAAACGCTCGGCTTGTTTTCCCTGATGGCACAGGCGGGATTGCATATTCCCTGCGACGATCAATCGTCCATCTGCGTATTCTCCCACATTCTGGTCGACCTCGGTGATGAGCAGAGTATTGAGCAGTCCCTGTCCACCTTTTCCTCACACATGGTCAACATTGTTTCCATCATGGGACAGGTCGACCGGCACTCTCTGGTTCTCTTTGATGAGTTGGGCGTCGGAACCGATCCGACAGAAGGTGCAGCGTTGGCGCAGGCAGTTATTGAATCCGTGCGTGATATCGGTGCACTGTGTGCGGCAACCACGCATTATGCGGAACTGAAAGCCTATGCACTGCAAACGCCAGGGGTCATTAACGGTTCCTGCGAATTCAATGTGGAGACACTCAAACCGACCTACAAGCTCAGCATCGGCACCCCCGGAAAATCAAATGCCTTTGCCATTTCCCAGCGTCTGGGGCTTCCGATTTCCATTATCGAACGTGCAAAACAGCACATCAGCACCGACAGCCGCCGGTTTGAGGATGTCATCGGTCAGTTGGAGCATGCCCGCATGGAAGCGGAACAAATGCGCGAGGAAACCGAACAGATGCGCCGGGAATACGAGCATTTCAAGGAGGAATCCGAGGCAAGAATCAAACGTCAGCTTGCCGAAGCCGAAAAAGCAACGCGGGAAGCGCAACAAAAAGCCACTGCTTTGATTGAAAGCGCCAAGGCATCCTCCAACTATATCATGGAGCAAATGGACCGCGTCCGGAAAGCACGTGATTCTGCCCGGTTGGGGCAGAAAATGGATGCCGCGCGAAAGGCAGTACGCGAGCATCTGAAAGAAAATGAGGATCAGTTCAATCCGGTCGTCCGAAAAGAGGAGCCCGATGACGGAACCTACGTGCTCCCCCGCCCGCTGAAAAAAGGAGACGAGGTAACTGTCCGCAGTCTGGGTACCAAAGCAACCGTATTGGATCCGCCCGATAAGAACGGGAATGTACAGGTACAGGCAGGGATTCTGCGCACCCGTGTTCCCCTTTCCGAGATTCGCCTGGTCACAGAAAAAGAAACGGCACCGCAGAAAAACACGCGCAATGAAGGGGTCACTGTCAACCGCGCCTCCTCCTTCCGCAGTGAAATCGATCTGCGCGGAATGACCGGCGAGGAAGCATGGTTAGAGGTAGACAAATATCTCGACGGCGCATCCCTCAGCGGTATGCATACCCTTTATTTGATCCACGGCAAAGGAACGGGCGCCTTGCGCAATGCGCTCTGGAAGTTTCTCAAAGGCGATAAGCGGGTTGCCTCCTTCCGCATCGGCAAGTACGGCGAAGGCGACGGCGGCGTTACTGTGGTCGAACTGAAATAGAGAACATCCGCCGTAAAACACAAAAACAAACAAAGTTCTTTCCGGAAGGAGTGTGGTATTGATGTCACAGGAAGATCAAAAATTTCATTTGCAAAGTGAATATACTCCCACCGGAGATCAACCAGGGGCAATCGCGGGACTGACGCACGGTATTCTTGACGGATGCAAATTCCAGACCCTGCTCGGTGTCACGGGATCCGGCAAAACATTTACCATGGCAAATGTGATTGCAAACTGCAACCGCCCGACGCTGATTTTGGAGCCGAACAAAACCCTTGCGGCACAGGTCTGCTCGGAAATGCGTGAATTTTTCCCTGACAACGCCGTTGAATTTTTCGTTTCCTACTACGATTACTACCAACCCGAGGCATATATCCCCGGCAAGGACATGTATATCGAAAAGGACGCGCTGATCAACGAAGAAATCGACCGCCTGCGGCACTCGGCAACCTCAGCGCTCTTTGAGCGCAGAGATGTCATCATTGTCGCATCGGTTTCCTGTATCTACTCTTTGGGTGATCCGTCGGAATACCGGGACCTGGTATTGGCGCTCCGCCCCGGAACCGTACTTTCCCGGAACGATTTTATCCGAAAACTGGTTTCCATCAGCTACACGCGAAACGATCTCAACCTTGTGCGTGACGCCTTTCGTGTACGGGGAGACTCCGTGGAAGTCATTCCGGCAAATGCGGACGATACCGCTATCCGCGTTGAATTCTTCGGAGATGAGGTCGACCGGATTTCCGAAATTCACGTTGTAACGGGTGAGATTAAGCGGAGACTTTCCTATGTTGCCATCTACCCCGCAACGCACTATGCCGTGTCCGATGAAAAACGGGAGGCTGCGCTGACAGAGATTTATCAGGAAATGGTGGATCGCGCGGCATACTTCCGCTCGCAGAATATGCTCCTGGAAGCGCAACGCATTGAAGAGCGCACCAAATACGATCTTGAAATGCTCCGAGAGGTCGGCTTTTGTTCCGGCGTCGAGAACTATTCCCGTGTTTTGTCCGGTCGGGAGCCGGGATCCACGCCGTACACCTTAATGGACTATTTCCCGGAGGACTATCTGCTGTTTGTGGACGAGTCCCACATCACGGTGCCGCAGGTGCGCGGTATGAGCGGCGGTGACACCGCACGCAAAAAGAATCTGGTTGACTACGGGTTCCGCCTGCCTTCCGCCTATGATAACCGTCCGCTGTACTTTGAAGAGTTTGAACAAAAACTGAATCAGACTGTTTTTGTCAGCGCCACACCGGGCGATTATGAAGAGTCGCACGCAACACTGACGCACGAGCAGATTATCCGTCCGACCGGTCTTCTGGATCCGGAAGTCATTGTCCGTCCGATTGAGGGACAGGTGGATGACCTGTTGGGGGAAATCCGCGTCCGCACCGGACGTGGGGAGCGCGTACTTGTTACGACGCTGACCAAAAAGATGGCGGAAGACCTGACCGATTATCTGAGCGGAAACGGAATCAAGGTCCGCTATATCCACTTCAATGTCGATACCATGGAACGAATGCAAATTATCCGCGATCTGCGCTTGGGCGTGTTCGACGTGTTGGTCGGAATCAACCTGCTCCGGGAGGGACTGGATCTGCCGGAGGTTTCGTTGGTTGCCATTCTGGATGCCGACAAGGAGGGTTTTTTGCGTTCTGACCGTTCGCTGATCCAAACCATCGGACGTGCGGCACGCAATGAAAACGGCACGGTGATTATGTACGCCGATAAAATAACAAAATCCATGGAAACCGCCATCAGTGAGACCTCACGCCGCCGCAAATTGCAAAATGCCTACAACCAGGAACACGGAATTACGCCGCACACCGTCAAAAAGAGCGTGCGCGATGTGATTGAGATCACGGCAGGTGAAACGGAAAGAACACCCACACCGGGACGCAAAAAGCAAAAGGACGGCGGAAAACCCACAGATCGCCTGAATGCAGCCGAACGGGAAAAGCTGATCGCACACATGACCTCGGAAATGAAGGAAGCCGCGCGTGCGCTGGAATTTGAGCGGGCAGCATACCTGCGGGATGAAATCAACCGCATCCGCCAGGAAAAGAAAGGATAAACAATGAAAAAAGCAAACAAACCGAAAAAGGGCAAAAACCCGGATAAGAAGCGCCACATTGCACTGGTCAGTCAATTCAACCTATGGCGCATGATCGGTATATTGGTATTGGAAACCGCACTGTGCGCGGTCGCATTTACCACGGAAATGATCAAATCCGCGCCTGTCAGCATCGTTGCCCCCATCTTCGGTCTGCTCTATATTCTGACTGTTTTTGAAATTCTCATGCTGCTGCGCGAAGGAATCGAAGTGCGCGAAGGCGGAACGGTCTGCGTCGGGAAAGACGAAAACGGCGGATATGAAATCTTCTATCGCAAAGATCTCTACCGGATCCACCTGTGCGACAGAGAGAAAAAAGAACTGGAAGAAAACAGCCGCGTTTACAAAAAGGTACTGTTGGAATTCCGCCTTGCGGACGGTCGCAACCGTTACAGAAAAATGGACCGCATCACGCAAAAGCAGATTGATCGGCTGCGCCGTGAACTGGCGGTCGGAAAATAAATTCTGCGCACGCAAATACACAGTCAAAGAGTCCCACCGTAGAGCAAACTGCGGTGGGATTCCTGTACTTGGGAGGACAATTATCCTGGAGCCGGAATTTCCGCAAGACAGACAAAACCCGGAAGACATACGCCTTCCGGGATAATATCCAAATCTACTTCTCCGCTCAGAACACAAAGAAAACGATTCTGCGCTTTTTCCGCCCGAAAATACCGGCAGGATTACTTTTTTTCGCCTCTCAGTGCCTCCAGTGCTGCCGGAATATCCCGGTAACGGTCAATGAGCTCTGCGGCAACCTCGGCAGAGCATCCCCCAAGTTCGCACAGAATCCGGATGCACCGTGAGCGCAGTTTATCATTGGTCGGTTTGAGATTGATCATCAGATTCCCCACAACCTTGCCGGTGCGTACCATTGCACCGGTGGAGAGCATATTCAGCACCATTTTCTGTGCCGTCCCCGCTTTCAGGCGCGAAGACCCCTGTATCACCTCGGGTCCCACGTACGGCGCGATTACAATCTCACACAAGGGTGCCATCCTGCTGTCGGGGTTACAGGTAATGCCGATCGGTACTGCACCGATCTTTTTTGCCTCCCGCAAAGCGCCCAACACGTAAGGAGCCCCCCCGGAGGCGGACAGCCCAACAACAACATCGCCTGCACAGACACCGTCTGCATGCAAATCCGCCGCACCGGCTTCCGGGTCATCCTCCGCTCCTTCCACGGCGCTGAACATGGCACCTCTTCCGCCGGCAATCAGCCCGCGGACAAGCCTTTCATCCACGCCAAAGGTCGGCGGACATTCGGAGGCATCCACCACGCCCAACCGACCGGATGTTCCGGCACCGACATAAATCAGATGCCCGCCGTTCTCCAATGCCGCCGCAATCCGGTCAACCGCCTGCGCAATCTGCGGGAGATGTGTTTCTACCGCCGCTGCAACCACCTTGTTTTCGTCGTTCATCACGCGCATCATTTCCAAGGTGCTCATCCGGTCCAGACCCATCGTCCGCGTATTCCGTCCCTCGGTCTTCAGCTCCTCATAATCATCCCGTTTTACCATACTTTTATTCCTTTTCGTTTGATCGTCCGCATCGCAATGCGAAAGCTATATTTCCGTTTCCTGCGACAGGCGGCGGAATGCTTCGGTAATCTGGGTCTGTGAATACCCGAACCGAAGAAGAGAGGCGCACAACTTGCGGCGCAATTCCCTGTCCTCAGGCACGGAAGGCGTCTTTTTCCGGATCAAAGAGACACAATTCACGACCAGATCCATTTCTTCTATATACGCCTTTGCGGTATACAGTGCGTCATCATCGTATCCGTCACGGTAAAGCTTTGCAAGGATACGCTGTGGTCCCCATAGTTTGCGCAGGCATTCATCCGCCGCACGCAGGACGGCATCCTGCTCACGGATATAGCCCTTTGCGCGCAGGTAACGGGCAGCGGAACGCGCCGTTTTTTCGTCCGTTCCCTTCTGCATCAGCTTTCTGACAATTCCCGCAAAGGAAGCGTCGGAGAAAGCAAGCATTTGCATACCCTTTTTGATTGCGGTACTCAATTCTTCCGCCCGCAAAATGACCCGATAATCTTCCCGACTGATCGGTCCGACGGAAAAGCTCTGCGCCGCATAAATCTCAGGCAAAACGGTACATGTCCGGTGCTCCTCATGTTCTCCGTCCGTCAAAAGCAAATGCAAAAGGATCGCTTCTGCGCCAACCGCCTCCACACGCTCGACCGACACGGTTAAGCCATCCGCCATCTTACTCGTCATCCTCCAATTTCATCAGCCGGATATCAAAATCATCATCTGCCGCATTTTCATCGTCCGCAAGTTCAAATTCCAAGGACTCTTGCCCCTTCAGTTGTGGATTACTGAGCAATGCACGCACCTTTTCTTCCAATTCCGCGAGCATCTCCGGATTGCTCTCAATCAGCTTCCGCACATTGTCCTTGCCCTGACCGATCCGTTCCCCATTGTAGGAAAACCACGAACCGCTCTTTTTGATAATATCAAATTTAATGGCAAAATCCAATACCTCACTGGAAAGTGAGATGCCTTTTCCGTACAGAATATCGAATTCTGCTACACGGAAAGGAGGTGCTACCTTATTTTTTACAATCTTGCACTTGACGCGGTTTCCGTAAATATCCGCCCCGTTTTTCAGTTGTTCAGTTCTGCGGATGTCGATTCGTACAGATGCATAAAACTTCAGCGCACGACCGCCGGGGGTTGTTTCAGGATTTCCGTAAGAAATTCCCACTTTTTCGCGCAACTGGTTGATGAAAATAACGACGCAATTGCTTTTGCTGATTACGGCAGACAGTTTACGCATTGCCTGAGACATCAGGCGCGCCTGCATTCCCATTTGTGCAGCACCCATATCCCCGTCGATTTCCTGCCGCGGCACAAGTGCGGCGACAGAGTCCACCACGACGCAATCAATCGCGCCGGAACGCACCAGCGATTCCGTAATCGATAATGCATCTTCTCCGCAGTCCGGCTGAGAAACAAGGAGATTGTTGATGTCTACCCCCAATGCCTTTGCATAAACCGGATCCAATGCGTGCTCGGCATCGATGAATGCAGCATCTCCACCGGTCTTTTGCACCTCCGCAATGATATGAAGCGCCAGTGTCGTCTTACCGGAGGATTCAGGACCAAAAATTTCAATAATTCTGCCCTTCGGCACACCGCCGATACCAAGTGCCATGTCCAGGGAAAGCGACCCTGTATGTACCGCCTGGACTTCCATATGCGTGTTCTCTCCCAGCTTCATAATGGAGCCTGCGCCGTATGACCGCTCAATCTGTGACATCGCCGTGGAAATCGCTCTCTTTTTAGCCTCTCTGTCCAGATCAATCTGTGCCTCTGTTGGTTTCTTTTGTGCCTTCTGTGCCATTTCTTTATCCTTTCCGCCCCCGCAGGAAGCGTTCTTCATTTTCCCCTATTATACACATTCTTTTCTCATTTGTCAAGAGGATTTTTCTATTTTTGTTCCGAATTCGGAATTATTTTGAAAAAGCAAAATGCGATTGTTTTTGAAAAATTCCTATTTAAGAATTAAAGCCGTTTTTCGGGGAGTGCCCTTCCGGCTCCGCATCCGTACACAACCGGTAAGCCGAACGCCCAAAGTCCGTGTGAAACAGACGGATCGGCAGGCATTCCCACGCAGATCAAAAAACGCAATCTACCACCCACACAGGCATGCACTTCTCCAAAAACATGCCGCTTTACCAGCATCCGCAGATGCGGAGGATAAATACGGTCCGTGATTGCCAGAATGCGTCTGGTATACGTCTGTCCTTTCTGTTTGCACGCATAGACAAATAACCTATCATACAGCGCTTTCAGAAAGTGCGGTACACAGAAAGTGCGGTACACAGACGATCGCGGTCGGTCGCACCTCCCGCAGATTTTTCAGGACCACATACAGTCCTTCCGCAAACGCAACACACGCACCGCGGCAAAGCGGGAACAACAGTCCGCGTATCAGCGAATCCATACGGAACAGCGGTAAAACATTCAGAAAAACATCCTCCGCGCCGATCTGCAGCATGTGGGACATGTTTTCCGTTTCCGAAAGAATTGCCCGCTGTGTACGGACGATCAGGCGATACCCGCCGCTCTTCTCCGGAAGCAAAAAGCGTACTGCGGGCGCTTCCGGGTCAATGGTCACATCCGCATATGACCGCCCGCCGGCAGCGATCAGTTCCATCCCGTCTGCGATCATGGTCGGAACATCCTCAAAGGAAAAACAGCGCAACGTAGTTCCGCTTAAAATCAGCTCCCGTTTGACCGCCGCCGTACAAAACAATACCGTGGCTCCGTTTTGCTCCGCCACCTTCGCAAGCGTCTGCGCAGGGAGCGTTCCGTCTGCAGGCAGAAGCTGACCCCCGCCGCAAAGAACCGTCATCCCGACCACTGCGAACCGATAACAGCTCTCACCGGCAAGCATCACCGTTCGCCCGGTCAGTCCGCCGTCCGCACACAGTGCCTCCCCCAGCGCAAAGACATCGCGCCGGAACCGACGGTAGCTATAGGAAATATATTTTTTGTCCACCTTCTGCATAAACGCAGGGCGACTGCCGAAACGATGCACGGAATTGTCCAGCATCATACGCAGATCCAACATTCCGTTCTGCGCCATAAGGTTCTCCTTCCTTATCTTCACACACGATCTACCGTAATTACTGCCACGTCGGACGGATCAATTTCCCGAATCCGATAACCGATCAGATCACGGAGCTGTGCATCCGAATATTTCAACTCATACGGTACCGCAACATCAAAAATCAGTTTATATGCGCCGTTGCACGAAACACAACGGAAGTCATGCATCCCGATCCGCGGATCAATGCCATGGAGGATCGCAGAAACGCGTTCCTGCAGTGCGGCATTCTGCCGGTCATCCGGAGCAACCGGATCCATGTGAATGGTAGCATGCACGCCCATCTCATGCAAAAGCGCCCGTTCCGCGCTGTCTACCGCATCGTGTGCAACCACAACCGACTCCCTGCCGTCGACCTCCGCATGCAGCGTCACCACGGAATAGCCGGGGCCGTAATTGTGCACCACAATATCATGCACCCCCAAAATTCCGGGAGTACGAAGCATAATGGCACGGATCTGCTGCACCGTTGCCGCATCAGGCGCCCGTCCGAGAATCGCATTTTTGTTCTCATTCAGAATGCGCAGCCCGCCGATCATAATCAGTACCGACACCGCCAGTCCGAACCATGCGTCCGTGCGCAAGCCCGTGAAGCGGGAAAACAGCGTTCCGAGCAAAACCGCGCCCGTCGCCGCTACATCGGAAAGACTGTCCGCGGCGGGCGCGGGCGGGC
>FR890536.1:3741-5791 GCA_000433415.1 Clostridium sp. CAG:448 | reverse complement strand
GCGATCTTTCGGTTGAAAACATACATCCAAAGCTTGGTCAGCACCGAACCGACCAGAACTGCCACAACAAAAATCGATCCCTTATCGGCATCGCCCGCAGCAGCCTGCCCTGAAATGAGCGCATCAAGCGAACCGGTAAACAACTCCCATCCCACAATCAGAATCACAACCGAAACAACCAGCGATGCCACATACTCAATGCGTGCATGCCCGAACGGATGTGTGCGATCCGGCGGCTTGGCACTGATACGGAAGCTGATCAAAGACACAATCTGCGACGCGGCGTCCGACAGGTTGTTGACGCCGTCCGCGGTAACGGACAAGGCGCCGGACAGCATCCCTGCGACGATCTTCATCCCGGACAACAACAGGTTCAGCACAATGCACACAATGCTGACCATTGTCCCGTATGACCGACGCACTGCGGGCGAGCCGGTATTTTCGTAATCCCTGACAAACAGACGGGAAAGCAACGCCGTCATAAACATTCACCTCGTTCTCGGATTGCTCCGAACCTTATCGGGAGAGGCAACCGTCACGAATTCCGCGTTTCTCCTCCGCCCCAATATTTTCGATCAAGACTGCGCAACTGAATCGCCTCCGCGACATGTGCGGCAGAAATATCGGCGCTGCCGTCCAGATCTGCAATGGTACGCGCAACCCGCATCATTCTGTCATAGCCACGTGCCGACAGTCCCATTTTATCATATGCGGCACGCATCAGAACGGACGCATCCTCTGTCATAATGCAGTATTTCCGCACACCGGCTGCGTCCAATTGCGCATTGCAATACACTTTTCCGTCCCCCTGCATCCGTTCAGCGGCATAGGCGCGCGCACGGATGACGCGCTCGCGTACAGTAGCGGAGGATTCACCCGTCATTTCCCGGTCGGAAATCTCATCGAACGACAGGGACGGCAACTCAATCTGAATATCAAAACGGTCCAGAAGCGGACCGCTGATCCGCGATATGTACTTCTGCACCTCGCCCGGTCTGCAGGTACAGCGGCGGGTCGGATGCCCGAAATAGCCGCAACGGCACGGGTTCATTGCCGCGACAAGCATAAAACTGCACGGAAAGGTCACTCTACCATTCGCCCGTGTAATGGTCACGCGACGGTCTTCCAACGGTTGGCGCAAAGCATCTGTCACCTGTTTGGGAAATTCGGGCAATTCATCCAGAAACAGCACACCGTTGTCCGCCAGCGACACCTCGCCCGGTGTCGGATTGATCCCGCCGCCCACAAGACTGACCGCAGACATGGTGTGGTGCGGCGAGCGGAACGGGCGCTCGGTCAAAAGCGAAACATTCTCGGGCAAAACGCCTGCAACCGAGTGCACCTTTGTGGTTTCAATCGCTTCCTCAAAGGTCAACGGCGGCAAAATGGTCGGCAGACGTTTTGCAAGCATGGACTTCCCTGTTCCGGGCGGTCCGATCAGCAGAATATTATGTCCGCCTGCCGCGGCGATTTCCATCGCCCGTTTTGCCATTGCCTGCCCCTTCACATCCGAAAAATCCAATGTATTGGTGCGCACTGCGCGCAGAAAAGCGGCGCGGTCGCAGGTGGTCGGAGAAATCGTCTCGCTCCCGTTCAGATGTGCGACAATTTCACGGACCGTATGCACGCCGAATACACGGATTCCCTCGACGGCAGCCGCCTCTGCCGCGTTCACCGCCGGCGCATAGAATTCCTTCATTCCGGCATCCCGTGCAGCCACACACATGGAAAGAATCCCATGTACGCCACGTAATTCTCCCGACAGCGACAATTCTCCCACAAAGCACTTGTCAGAAAGATCCGTGTCCGCGCGGATGATACCCGCACATCGGAGAATGCCGATCAGAATTGCGATATCAAACCCGGATCCCTCTTTTTTGCGATCCGCAGGCGCCAGGTTCAGTGTCAACGCCATTCCAGGAAAGCGATATCCGCTGTTTTCACACGCCGTCCGCACACGTTCCTTTGCCTCTTTGACCGCAAGATCCGGCAAACCGACCAGCTCAAAATATGGCAGACGCGGTTGCCCGTCCGCCTCTACATTCACCAA
>FR890536.1:0-3688 GCA_000433415.1 Clostridium sp. CAG:448 | reverse complement strand
GCCCCGCGCTGTGTACCGTCGATAGCATGGTCTTTCCTCCGTCGTTGATTTTTCTCCATTATAACACATGCCGTCCAAAAATACAAGGGGAGGGTCCGTTTTTCTTCCCTTTACGTTGATTTTTCACCCAGACGAACGACTTTTCCCTCCATCAGCAGGACCATTTTGACTGCCTGTAAGGAAATGGCATCCGCCTCAACAGTCAGGTGCCGTTTGGTCAACTCTCCGCCGGCAAGAATCTTGCATCGCTGCACATCTGGTCCTATGACACCGTGTTTGCGCAAAGTTTCCAGACTGACCGTTTCCCCATCCGAAAAGATCCTGCTGATTGTCCCCAGATTGACTGCCGCCATCCGTCCGCTGCGGCACTGGCCGCGCCAGACAACCGCGGCGGCAGCATCGGAATCGCTCATGCGGCAATCCGCATCAACCGCCCGGATGCCGCCCTTCCCTATGGGTTCGATTCCATGCCCTGTCTTTTTTACCGTTTTATTTCCTTGCAGCACCGCAATCCCCGTACGTATGCCGATGGCACCCATGATAGCAAAAGCCGCTACTGCCAATACAATCTTCCATGCCGCTCCATCCAATGCAGGGCCTGTAGACCCGGCTTCGGATGTAACGGCAGAAACGGCGGAAATTTTGCGGTAAACCGGACGGATATGCAGTTCTCCTCCCTCCGCATGATTGCGCGGATGATCCGTCCATTCGCCGGAAAAGCCCTCCTTTTCGGGCAACTCCGGCACAGAAAAGGCATTGGCATCCGCAACGGTATAGGTTGCGGCATAAAGCGGGCGTGCTGCCCCCTCCGCGTAGTAAAACACAGGATAAGCAATCGCGTCCGAAACGGAAAGCGAAACCGTGACGCCGGTTCTGGATGCCGCATACAGCGTATGAAAATCGGTATTGCCGGGCAGATTTTCCGAAGATACCTCCCTGTATCCCGGAATTGAAATTGCAGGGTGCGCATAAGGAACCGTCTGCTCCCCGTAAAACATACCGATCGAAAAAGGGGCTCCCGTGAAAAATGCCTGCTGTTCTTTCCCTGCGAGAAGATACTGTACCGTATAGGTAATACGACACTCCTCTTCCCGATAGCGCGCCATCACCGCGTAATTTCCCGGGGAATCCGACATCAGCCGCGGATCCCAGTTCCATGACGCCTCGTACCCATCAATGGTCGGACATACCGGCAATTCCACCGTTCCGGCATCCTCCACAGTGTAAGTCAGGGTCGTATACAGCATTCCCCTGTATTCCCTGCATTCCTCCGGCGGCAGATACGGAACGGCCGGATGGATGTAAAAATACAGTGAATACGTCACGGGAGCAAATTCCGCATACACCGTCACTGCCTGTGCCGGCATGGTAAAAGATGCGCATTCCCCTTGTTCTTCGCATACGTAAACAGTACCGTCGGCACCCACGACACGCACGGATCCCTGTCTGTAGGTATATCCGGGGTGTGCCGAAATTGTGACAGACACATTTTCCCCCTCCGCCGCATCGGTCGGAAGGGAGAGCTCGCCGCCTTTGATCTGTGCGTCAACCAACAGATCGTAGTGCGTCTGTGCTCCGAACACCGTCGGAATCCAACCGTAGATCAGTGCAAGGACTGCAACCGCCACAAGCAGCCACTTGATCACCTTGAGCAAGGCGCGAAAAAAAGTTTCTCTTTCCTGCATAATTTTTCCCCTTTCTTGTTTGTCATAGCCATTATTACCCAACGTTGAGACAGCACATACGAAAAAATTTATTTTCTCTTGACAAATAAGAAATGACATGCTATAATACTCGTTGACTTTGCATAGGGCAAATCGCCCGGAAAGGAATGAAGTTATGAAAAACGTAAGAACAGTCTTGGCAATTGCACTGTCTCTGTTGCTGGTCTTTGCCGTTGTTGCATGTGACAACAACAAGAAAACCGAGGATACCACCGCAGAGGTAACGACCGCGGAAGTAACGACCGAAGAAGCAACCACACTCAGCCCCGAGCTGACCGCAGAGGAAGCATTGGAAGCTTATAAAAAGGCTTTGGTTCAGGCAGATAAGTGCGTACTGGCCATTGATGCAGAAGTCAAAGCTGAGGCGACTGTGTCAGGTGTTTCTTCCTCCAGCACGGTGAAAATGAGCAACAAAACCGTCTTCAACGGTTCAAACTTCTCTGCCACAGTGGATATGGCTGGTGTAGCCGCTCAGTACACCTTCATTGACGGCACGTTATATGTCTACACAAAGGTCGAGAATATGGAAATCAAGCAGATGGCAAAGGTCCCGGCAGGAAAGGAAGCCGAGGTCAGAAAGGATCACAGCGCGGAAATAGACAAAGAATTGTCTAACGTTAAGGCGGTTTCCGGCAAACGTCTGGATGACGGTTCCTTAGAACTGACCGTAACAGATGCAGGCGATGCCGCAAAATATTTCAGTGAATCCATGGGCGCTATCGGTGCGGAGATCAGCAGCGTAGAAATCACTGTGAAAGTCAACGCGGACGGAACATTGAACAGCTATGTCGGCAAAGTCTCCTACGCACAAAGTGAAGAGGGTGTTGCAGTAAAGGGTGAAATCAATTACGTCATCACTGCCGATTACAAGGCAGATACCACTGTAAAAGCCCCCGATGATGCGGCTTCCTATGAAGAACAGAAGTGGGAAGATATTGCCGGATAAAAACGCCAAAGAATTCATGACACAAGGTTTTTGTGTCATTCGGATTCCGGATGAGATTCGTTTCAAATCAGGAACGGACATAGCCGGAAATCCGGCACCCGGGGTGCCGTACAGAGGCACCCCGGGTGCTTTGTTTTTTGTCTGTTTTCGGAAAACACTTGCAAAATCGGGCATCATGTGGTACAATGAGAGCAAAGAAAGAAACCAACAAAAGGAGAGCGCGCATGGATCTGTGCAATGAACGAACGGTTAAACGGCTGATGGAGGCGCACGGCATCAGCTTTCGGAAAAAATACGGACAAAATTTTCTGATCGACGCCTCCGTTGTTGAGGAAATCGCGGACCTGTGTTGTGGCGACACCACGTCTACGATCCTGGAGATCGGTCCCGGCATCGGCACGCTGACGAAGGAACTGTGCAAACGCTACAGAAAGGTCATCGCATTGGAAATTGACAGCGGCTTGATCCCTGTCTTGCATGAAACAATGGCAGCATATGACAATCTGACTCTGTACAACGAAGATGTCATGCGCGCCAACCTCCCCGCCCTGCTGGCTCCCGCATTTTCCGCAGGTCCGGTTTCCGTCTGTGCCAATCTTCCCTACTACATCACCACCCCGATTCTGATGACGCTCCTTGAATCCGGTCTGCCGTTTGACAGCATCACGGTCATGGTACAGCGCGAGGTTGCGGACCGTATCTGCGCAAAAGCAGGCGGCAGGGATTACGGTGCCATTACGGCGGTCATTGCTTATTACGGAAAGGCATCCACGCTTTTTTCGGTTTCCCCCGACCTTTTTCTCCCACCGCCGCAGGTCACGTCGACCGTCATACGGATTGATCGTCACAAGGAAAAGCCCTACAGACCGCAGGACGAATTGCTTTTGTTCCGTACCATTTCCGCGGCGTTCGGACAACGGCGTAAGACCCTGTGCAATGCCCTGACGGCAGGTTTCCCGTCGCTCGGCAAGGAATCAATCGCGGCTGTGATCGCCGACTGCGGTTTTTCCGCCGATGT
>FR890535.1:26384-28411 GCA_000433415.1 Clostridium sp. CAG:448 | reverse complement strand
CAGTCCGTATGCCGAGCCGACGCACTGATTCAGAAGGTCCCCCGCCATTAAAATATCCACGCCGTCGGTCTTCATCCCCGCTTTTTCCATGGCGCAGGCAAAGCTCCGCTTTTGCATTTCGCTCTCAGCTTTCTCCCATGTTTTCTGCCCGAATCTGTCCTGATCGTCCGACAGATCAAAACATTCTCCCAGGGGTCCCTCGCGTTCTTTTTTTCCGACCGCACTCGCACACGAAAGAATCCCCGCACCTAAACCGATCAATCCTTGCATACCGTTCTCCTTGTTCCGATGTGTATTGTATTCCCTGCATATTTTCTGCCGGATTTCGCTTTCTATACCCATTTACACGCCATTTTCTGACAATTTACTTGACAAAATATCCCGAAACGGGTATAATGAGGGAAAGAGAGAGGGGTGTTTTTCCATGCCAAAACTGATTGCCCATTTTTCAACCATTACGCGTCACCGTCATCTGGTCATCGCGCACTGTATCAAAGCCGGCATTACCTTTCAGGGGCTTTTGCACGACCTTTCCAAATACAGTCCAGCGGAATTCATCCCCGGTGTCCGCTATTATCAGGGCACACGCAGTCCCAATGAACGGGAACGGGAGGTTATTGGATATTCTTCCGCATGGATGCACCACAAGGGGCGTAACAAACACCACTTTGAATACTGGCGGGATCTGAATCCAGCAACCAAGCAATATGAACCAGTGCAGATGCCCCTGCGTTTTCTGACCGAAATGTTTTGCGACCGTGTCGCCGCAAGTAAGATTTACAAAGGAAACGCGTACACGGACGGCGCACCGCTTGCATATTTTCTACACGGCAATGCAGGAAAGAAAATGCATGCGCAAACAGCACAGGAACTGGAAAAATGGCTCCGGATGCTGGCATCCGAGGGGGAGGAAAAAACCTTTGCCTATATTCGTGCGCTGAACCGCAAGGCATCTGCCAAGTCGCACCTGTGAACCTCTTTCTGACCCGATCATGGGGAGGCGGATTATGAAACAGTTATTTTCTGCATTGCTAAGCGCCGTCCTGCTTTGTTTTCTTTGGTCACTATGCGCCGTCTGTCCGTCGGCAAAAGCCGTTCCGGAAGACCGGTTGCAGAATCCGCATTTTCTGACCGTCCTGGATCAGTACGGCGGCAGCTTCCGGGATCAGGACGGGAACGCGGAAAATCTGCTCTCCAAGGACGGCTACGCATATGCCGACTGGAGAGGTGCCGCTATCTCACCGGATGGCAGATATGCTTTTGCGGGTTATCTGCACGGCGGTGCAGGGGCGGTAATCTATATGATTGACCTGAAAGACGGCGGAAAAGTTACCGATTCCCGCATTTACAGGGATGCGTACGGGTATGCGCAGCCCAAGGGACTTTCCACGGATGACCGCGGAAATCTGTACGTCGGTCTTACTTTTTCCAACAATTTCAATCTGGTGAGCTTTGACGTTCAAAAAATCGACAAAGAGCGGACATGCCTTGAGCCGGTGACGCAACAACCGGTCACGGTATGTGAAGCGGGAACACCGGGCGACACCGAAGGTACACATATGGGAATCAACGGCGTCTGTGCGGTTCGGGTCGGCGAAAAGTATTACCTGTATGTTGCGGTCAGCTACCGGGTGGACCGTCTGTACCGATTTGACGTGACGGACCCGTATCGACCGACAGAGGATCTCTCTTTCGGCACAAACGGATACCTCGATTTTCAGGCACCCGGCGCAACGGCAATTTCCGACCGCGGAAATACCGTTTCGCTGGAGGAAGCATACTACATAGACGCTGCCGCAGACGGATCGGTTTATCTATGCGCAAAAATCAAGGGCGGTACACTTCCCTGCGGCATTCTGAAAATCTCACCTGAAGGGAAAACGGAATCGGTCACGGAAGCGGCGGATGCATATGCGATTGCAATCTGCGGTACTTATGCCATTGTGACGGCAAAGAATCCCGCACAATCCGGTGTTATGGCAACGGTTCTGCATCTTTCGGACGGCTATACGCAAACAGCGTCGTTT
>FR890535.1:0-26337 GCA_000433415.1 Clostridium sp. CAG:448 | reverse complement strand
GGGCGATTTCCTATGTGACCGTCAAAAACGATGTTCTTTACCTGGTAGACAGCGGAACCGACCGTACCGCTTCTCACCTGTATGCCGCCGGTCTAACTCCGTCTGCCCATGCCGGGCTCATTGCCCTTCTCGGGTGCGAGGCGGACACCACAAGCGAAGAGAGCGTCGGATCCGCCACGGCAGACCCGAACACGACAGTGCCTGATACCGCAACTCTGTCACCGGAACCCGGCAGTCTCGCCATATCCGAACATACGACCGAATGCACAACCGATCCGGGAAACATATTCCAAACAAACCCTGCCGCAACAGCTCCGGACACAACCGATGCAGGTGGCGGGTGCGGTTCCCGTCTGTCCTACCTGCCTATGGGGATGTTTCTCTTTTCCGCGCTGTTTTATGCCCGAACGAAAAGAAAAACGGACAGGAAATGATCGGACATGCTGTCGGTATCCGGCGGAGTGTGTAAAATATGGCGGGCCGAATTGTACAACATGCATAAATTCAGAACTCATTATTGGCACTTATGCCGATTGATATTTTGAGTGTGCTTTGTTATAATATTGTAAGATTTCATTTGGAATCAAACCTGAGGAGGATTTTATTATGTTGAAAAAACTGACATCAGCACTCCTTTGTCTCTGCCTTTTGGCGGGATTGGGAGCGATCTTTGTGAGCGCGGAAATTTCCGACCGCGTACTGGACGAATCCTGGAATGACCTGAAACTTTCCGTTTTGTTGGACATCACGGTGGACGGTGCAAATGCATACTATAATTGCGACTACTACCCGGACAATGACAACTATCTGACCGACGATATAGAAGGTTTTGCCTTTGTAAACTGGAGAGGCGTAGCCATTTCCCCGGATGGCAAATATGCGTTTGCCGGATTCCTGAACGGCGGCTCCGTTAACCCGGGCGGCAGTTCGTCCGCAACTTACATGATCAAACTTGCCGACGGCGGTGAAACGGTTGATACTTATGCACGTGAGGACCGCAACGGCGACTATTACTATCAGAAGGGTCTTGCCGTTGACGACCGCGGATACCTCTATGTCGGTCTGGCTTTCGCCCAAAACTACAACATTGTCAACCTGGACATTGTTGAAGTCGACTACGAAAACCAGAAGATGAAAGCAGTGAACGAGGAACCGATTGAGGTTTGCAGCATGGGTACCCCCGGTGACTCCGACGGAACCAAGATGGGCGTGAACGGTGTACATGTCGTAAAGGTCGGCAACAACTATTTCCTGTATGTTGCTGTGAACTACGAAGTTGACCGTCTGTACAAGTACGATGTCACAGACCCGAAGAACCCGACGCTGGTTTCCACGTTCGGATCGAACGGCTACCTGGACTTCCAGGACAGCGCCGCGACCGTCACCACTGACAAGGGCAACAACGTAACTGTAAAAGAAGCCAACTACATGGACTGCACTGCTGACGGTACCGTGTACCTCGCAGCCGAACTGAACGGCGGAGACCTCTCCTACGGACTGGTCAAGATCTCGCCCGACGGACAGATGCTCAATACGATTGAAATGGAAAGCGCTTATGCGGTCGCAGTATATGAAGAATATGCGGTCATCACTGCTAAAAAGCCTGGAAATACCGGTTATTGCGCAACCGTCATGAATGTGGAAGAAGGCACAAAGCTTGCCACAATCGCAGCACCGGATGAATGCAATCAGTTTGTTTATGCAACCATCCAGAACAATATTCTATATCTTGTGGACCAGGGCACTGTTTCCGAAAGTGAAGCTGTAGACGCATATCTGTACGCCGTCGGTCTGACCACCAAAGCCGCAGAGGAAGTTGTAAAAATGCGTACTCCTACGCAGGATCCCAGCGAAATCACTACTGACGATGGTGCCAATGAGACAACAGATGATGTCACCAAAGAGAACGATGTAACCACCGTTTCCGATACCAAGGCAGATACCACCGATAAGGTAGACTGTTCCGATGCAGTAACCACATCTGCCACTACAAAGTCGGATTCCACGACCACTGCAACTTCCTCTTCCAAGAGCGGTTGCGGTAGTATCGTCGCTGCATCTGCAATCTTCGTTCCTGTTCTCATGGCAGGCATGATGCTTCGCAAGAAGAAAGACAAATAAAAAAACAAATATAGGTTTCAAAAAGCGGGGGAAGTCATTCGTACTTCTCCCGCTTTTTATTCATTGATATAGCACTGTTCATTTGGAAAACAGATCGCTGTATTTATCCTCGACGCCTTTCTTCTTTGCACGCACCCGAACCGTATAGGAAGTGTGCCAAATGTTTTCCGCACCGTCAACAATCAGGATCGCACCCGGCACAAACCAAGCCCAGGACCCCGCAAGCGCACCGGGCATCTGCCCCCACATCATCAACTCCGCTGCAAACGCAAGTATACAGGTCAGCACCGCCGTGCAAATCATGATCTTCCACTTGTGAATACCGAATTTTTTTCCGTCCAGTGCGGTCTGAACCTTGAACAGACCATCCACCAACACGGAGATTGCAACCAGATGTCCGGTATATCCCGCAAGATTGGAAGGATATATGAATAGGATCACTCCCACAAGCAAGACCAACGCGCCCAACGCCAAATCAAACTGGAAGGCAAGCCGGTACAGATCGTTTGCAAAATACCCCAACAACCGTGCTGCGCCATTCAGGCAGAAGACCCCTCCAATCAGGTAACATCGGAGATCCCCTACGATCTGTTCCGGGAAAAGCAGCAGCGCGATTCCCAAAAGAAACATCATACCCGCGCAAATAATATAAATCAGTTTTGCCTGTCTGACAATATCTATCTCTTGTTTTTCTTTGAATTTCATTCCGTTACCGTTCCTTCCACACATTTCCTTGCCACTCTGTTTGCCACTCACCTTTTCACCGTTTTCCAGCAATTGGAGAGGGTCATTTGCATCGTGCCCTCATGCACTTCCATCAACTGCAGTGCCATTCGCTCCGGGTCATCCTTCATGTCGTGACGCAACCACAGAGAGTAAATTCCCATCAATGCCTGACGGTAAAAAAGGGCTGGCAAATTCAGATCGATATCAGGGCACCCCATTTTCTCGCTTTCCCGTTTCAAAGCGGCAAAAATCGGTTCACCGATGACGTCGTCTACATATCCTTCAAAGACATCATATCCGACAGAAGTGTAGATGTTTCTGACCGCACGCGGATACAACTGTGTGAAACGTGCCAATCGGACGAACCCCTCGGTCCAGGTGTCTGCCACCTTACCGGGGTCACTCGCAGCAGGTCCAGCGTGAAAAAGATCTTCAACCAGCGCATACATATCCTGAAAATAGTAATAAAATGTATTCCGGTTCACCCCGCAGGCATCCACGATATCCTTAACGGTGATTTTTTCCAGTGGGTTCCGTGTCGCCAGGCGGATAAAAGATTCAATAATCGCATTTCTTGTAAACTGCGGCAAAAACAGCCCCCCCTTCATATAAACTCAAACGATAGTAGTATTGTACCATAACCGCACACCGATTGCAATAGACATTTTGCCGTTTTTGGCTGAAACGACCAGTTACAGTACAGAAATATGTCACAATGGTGCTAAGTGCGGCATTTTCAGAGAATTCCTGCCTCACTTCCGGGAAAGGAATTTCCGTAACGGAAAGATGTCCGAATCATAACAGGAAAATCACATAATATCACAATTCTTTGCTTGACAAATCCGCAAAAGAATGGTAAAATACTGGTAATCAGGTATCCCTGAATTTTTACGGAGGAAAAAAACATGAAAAAACTGTTATCCATGCTTTTGTGTGCCATCCTGATTCTCGGCACTTGCACCACCCTGCTTGCCTGCAACAACGACAAACAGGATGAATCCACAACGGCTGCCGGCACCAAGAATGACGCACAAACAACGACCAGCGAAGCTACAACTGCAGGCGACGAGCAGACGACAACCGATGATAAAACCGAAACAACCGATGCGGCAACCGGTGAGACCACCGAAGAAACCACCGGCGATAACGGTCAGCCTCAGGAAGGCGATATCATCATCAAGACCGCCGAAGATTTCATCAATCTGAACAAGCGCGTCATCGCGCAGATGGCTGCATGGCAGAATGCCGAAACCGACGAAGATATAAAAAAAGTTGAATTCTTGGACGGCATCACCATTTATTTTGAAAATGACATTGACATGAGCGGCTACGAATGGATTCCGATGGACGGACATTTTATTCAGAATGTTACCTTCAACGGAAAGGGCCACACCATTAAAAATCTGAAAATCATCGATCCCGGTGAAGATCGGATTCCCGACATTGAGAGAGGAACCGATGCCGCGTACGATCACGGATACGGAATTATCGGTAACATTTACGGCGGCGAGACCACTTTTAAGGATCTGAAATTCGATACCGCAGAGCTGACAGCCAACAACAAGCATTGCGCCATCCTGGTAGGCGGTGTCTATCCGGACGACGACAACGTCGGCGCAGTTGTCAATGTTGAAAATGTCTCGATGGAAGACATTACGGTAAACGGACGTATGCCGATGGACGGTGCTTTCACCATCCGTACCGCATGCTACATCGCAGTCCTTTTCGGAAACAGTGAAGCATACTTCAAAGATTGCAACGTAACAACCGCTTATCTGTCCGGCTTCCACAACCTGGCTGTTTTTGTCGGTTATGACGGCACCACGCTGATGGGCGCTTCCAACTTTGAAAACTGCAACGCCTTTGACGTCACCATGGAATTCAGCTACTGCCAGTCTTCCAGCTACACGCTCAAGAAGCCGTTCTGCTTCGTCTCTGTCTTCTACAACTCCACCCAATGGACCGACAATATTGACGAGGTTGCGGAAGCAGGCAATACTTACGGTAATATTACCTTTAAGGACAACATCAGCGGCACCACCCTGACGCCGGACAACTTCCGTTCCTGGTCGGAAGACAGCGAGGATTTCCAGGCATATAAAAACGGCAAGGGATTCAAAGATATTCCCGAAAACAGACAATAATAGAATCTCAGCCAAAAATCCCTCCGCTCGCGCGGAGGGATTTTTTACTGTTTTTTATGTTGCATCCTTATTTTGCATCCAGTAAATTGCCGATTGCAGTGCGGACGCGCAGAAAATAATCCGCATCATCGGTATACCGGGTGAGAGAAGTCGTGATCTGTCTGATCAGAAGATCCGCATCTTCTTTGCCGTAACGTTCTTCCAGGAGCGTCAGATACTCATAATCCTCAATACCGTCGCGAACGCCTTCCAAACGGTAACTGCCAACTGCGCCGTATTCACCGAAATACTGACCGCAATAGACCAAAACACCGTTTCCGTATACATCGTAAGGATAAGAAGCGTCTGTTTCGTGCTTGGCATTGATACCGATAATATCGGGATTGTCCGGATTCTGATACCAGTCCGTGACGGAATAATACAGGAATCCGTCGACACCGTACTGCTTTTGCTGCCAGAAAAGGATCCGATAATTGATGGAAGCGGTATTCATGGTCAATGTAATCTCAGGCTCCTGCGGGAATCTCGTGACATACCACCAAACCTCATCGCCGCCTGCCTGTTCTTTCTGCATACGCTCAACAAACGTCCCGTATTTCTGCTCCAATTGCGGAGTCAGGCGATAGGTCAGTTTGCGGTTTGAGAGGTACTCGGAGAAGGTGTTGAAGAAAAATGTATGCGGGCACCATGCGGTTACATATTCGGCAACGGTGGTAAAATAGTCACCGCCGTTGATCGCCTTGTTGACATGCATCGGAACAATCAGCTTATAACCCGGGAAATTCTCCTTCAAAAGCTTTCCGTACCGGTTCACTTCATTCAGGATATTGGGGTTCAGATCCACATTCGGCTCATCGATGGGATAGAAATAAGATTTTTCCAACCATTCGGGCTTCTGTGAAAGGTACCGGTACGCACTGGTGACATTTTCCTCAGTGATCGGAACAGTCCATCCGACCGCCTGGAACGCCGTAACGCGCGGGTTGTTCAGATAGGCATCAATCCGGCTGTCGGTAAAAGCTCCCTTTTCGCTGTACGGCAGCGTGTAGGCGCACAGGCGGTTTTCAAGCAGATAGTCATAATAATTTTTGTAAAGCTGGCTGTCATCGCCGCCGAAACATTTGTGATAGGAATACAATGACCACCAGGACAGGTCCACCAAGGTCTTGCAGGAGGTCTTTTCCGGCAATGCGAAATCCCACACGTAGACAAACACGGTTGCTTTTTTGACCTCTCTGCCCTCTGCATCCTTCACGGTAAAGGTTGCGCTGTATTCCCCTGCCGCGGAATCCGGCGTGGTATGGGCTTTGATCACAAAAGTCTGATTCTCCCCAGCCGCAATGTCAAACCCATCGTATCTTTGCAGGTTGGGAATGATCGCTCCTGCATGATTGCCGCCGTTATTCCAGTCCAGAGCGCCGGGGAGCAGGTCTTCACGGTTCACAACAGGCGGGAGCGGATCAATGATGTCCTGCCCGTCAACATTGAAATAATATCCCCAAAGAAGTTCTGCTTTGAGGGTATCGCCGTTTGCGTTGGTAAAATCGGTCAGATACACCTTCAAGCCGTTTTTCGCCGAAGAGGCTGCAAGAATCGCCTGGCAGCACTCGATTTCATTCTTCGCCATACGCATCTGGTAGGTGTCTTTTCCGGTTGACGTATTGTTGTTCCGGGCAATTCTCTGTACCAGATCGGCAAAGAACAACGTCAGATCATCGTCTTCAAATGCTGCATCCTGCTTTCTGTAATCGGAAGCCGCCGCATCTTTTGCCGGATCCTTCGTGTCCAGCAGTTCATCCACCCGTTTCTGTTCTTCTTCGCTCAGGGTTCGCTCTTCCTGTCCGTTCACATCCGCACCGATCAGGCGATAGTAATCCAGATCCGATTCCAACAGGCGAATCTCAGAGATATACATGGTTTCTCCGGCACCTCCGCCGGGGGTGTTCATGAAGTCAAGGCGGAATCCGTTCACCTTGCCCTTCCATTTTTCAAAGCCGGACAAGTCAAACAGAATGTACTGCCACTCGGACGACGAATTATCGAAAGCAGTCATTGTCACACAGTCCCCTGCTGTCGTGCGCACATTTCCCGCGCAGTAAAACAGCTCAAAGGTCGACCCCTGACAGTTTTCCTGCTTCAGCTTAATGACAACGTACTTGTAATCGTCTGCACTCGCCTGCTTCTCACCGAGAATCAGTTTACAATACTGTACATAATTGAAAAACACAGAAGGATCGTTGGTGGTCGAATCATTTGTGCTCAGCTTCAGCATTCCTTCACCGGTCTGCGGATCCGACACAACCTCAAAGTCGCATTGGGTCTGGAAAGTCAACACCCGTTTATAGTCCTGGGACGGATCAAATGTAATCCGCGTGGGACTCTGCCGCGGCTCCGGAACAGTCGTTTCTTCCCCGTCACCGGTGGTCGTCTCTTCCCCGGTGGTACCCGGCTGTGCGGTGGTTTCCTCGCTTGTTCCCGTCTCCTGGGACGCAGTCGTTTCCTCAGTTCGGTCCGTCTCTGCCTTGGTTGTCATCTCGCCGCTCGTCTCCTCTTCTTTGAGCCCGTTTGTACAGGCAAAAAGCAAAAGGAGCAATGCAAGCAGCGCCAAAATCAGCGGTAGCCTTTTTTTCATTGTTTGTGTCCTCTCTTTCCCGCACACTACACGTCAATGACGCAGGTGCGAATTCCCTTTCGTCTTTACTTAATCGTAATGGAAATCATGTTGGCTTTGGACGTTTCGCTTCCGTTCCCCGCCTGCCCGTAAGAACAATCGCCCAGCGTCCGGATACTGCCATCCTTCATCAGAAATGCGGAAAAAGCATATCCGCTTGCAATGTCCGCTACACCGGTTGCAAGGACAGACCGCAACTTGAGGTTGACGGAAGTCCCTCCAATTGCATTTCCGGTATTCAAGCCGTAGCCAAACACCGAACCGTCGGTCTTTAAGATCAGCATACTGTCAAAGTGAATGGTTGCCTTGGAAACGCCGCTTGTCAGATAAACGGCTCCGCCCCCGCCCATTCCGTTGTTAAAGGAGGCAAGGTCACGCCATCCGGCGTAATACAGATCCCCGTCTGCCGTCACGAAAACCGTCTGGTGTTCGCCGCTTTCCACATATGCTACATTTTTCAGCACCAGATAGGGCGTTGTGATTGCATCATCGGAATCGTTATACTTGTTCCAACGCCCATCCCCCAGCACATAGCAATCGCCGTTTTCCAACACATAAACCGTATTTCTGCGTCCGGCTGTTGCCGTTCTGACGCCGGCTGCGATCTTCTGGAATTTCGATACCGAACTGCCGTAGCCGCTTTTTCCGAGCTGTCCGTACCTGTTGTTTCCGGTGCCCCAAAGTGTTTTTTCATCATCAATCAGAATCAGGTGGTCATACCCCATGCTGATGTCCGTAACATTGCCGCTAAAAGCGATCGGCGCAAGGGTCGTCGGGGTCGTCGTCCGTCCCAGTTGTCCCGCATCATTTCTTCCGACTGTATAGACTTCCCCATAAACCGTCAGAATGGCAATGGATGACTCACTGTTTCCGTTTTCGCAGTCGTTGCTGTGGCAAGCCGCAATTTTCGCGACACCCTCCATCACCAACTGCGGACGGTTCACATTACCGCTTGCCGTATAGCCCAAAATTCCGCTGCCGCCGTAGCCCCATGAATAAAGCTTCCCCTCAGGGGACAAAAAGTACATGGAGTATCCGCTTGCAACAATGCCGGCATGCACCGAAAGCGGTTCCCCCGTGTGCTTTTTGCGGGCAACAACGCAGATTGTGCCGGAGCGGGTTGCCGAAAACGTCAGCTTTCCATTCTTTCCCTTGGTCACGTTCCCGCCGGCATCCGTAAATGTGAACTCCGAAAGCTCATATCCGTCCTTGACCGAGACCTCTACCGTAAAAGCGGCGCTGTCTTCTTTGAATCGGAATTTCTCCCCGTTCCGGGCTGACTCACCGTTGACGCGCACGCTCACCCGGTCGTCATCGCAATTCAGGACAACGCTGTTATCCATGAGTGCCACCACGTACGCCTCATTGATTCCGAAATAGGAATACATCTGTTGCAAAGCGATTTCGCCGCGCTCGCGGACAAACTTCTGCATCTGCCAAACGGATTCTTCATAGCTCCACGAGTTTGCCCCGTCTGCCGACCAACGTTCATATTGCAGTTCCATGACCCGACTGCGCTGCTCCACCAATACGTTCAATTCCCGTTCCATATATTGCGAAGTCAGAATTTCCGTCACCACCTCATAGAAACGAACAACAAAGCGGTTTTTGAACGTGGTATTCTGGCGCAACTGATGCATATACGTACCGATCACACACCCAGTCGCGTCGCACCATCCGAAGAAATTTGCGGTGGCAGTGGTGTTGTTGCTATCGGTAAAGAAGGAAATTCCCATGTCCATATCAAGCAAAGTAAAGCGCCACTTCTGCTCTACACCGGAAGGGTCATCTGCGGTACGGGTGCGCCAGATTTTGATGTTATTCTCCGGCCAGTCGCGCGCGTTGAAAAACAGCCGTGCCACATACATATCAATGAAGGAATTCAGGTCGATTCTTGCGGCAACATAATCATAATTTTCCTGCACGGACAGATCATGTGTGCGGACAAATTGGGTCAGGTCATTGAAATCATCCTGATCCCCTTCCACTCCCGCACTGAGGACAAAATCCGCATTGGTATTGGTATGTACCTTGGAGTAGTCACTCTCGATCACCGCTACGTCATCATCGCCGACACCGTAATGGGATTCCGCATATTCCGGGCTGTAGCGTTCTCTCGCATTGTAAACGCCCCAGAACTCTCCGTTGATGAACAGCAGAACCGGCGCATATGCCATGGTATCCACCTCCAGTGACGCGCAAACTCTCTGCATGTATGCGTCCCGGATATAGGATTCGCCGCAGTCGTTGCCGGAATTGCGCAACAACAGCCGAGAAAAATCGGTGATTGCCTGACCGTTTTCGTTTTTCGCATAGCCGTCAAACAGATCGTAATACAGGTCATTGAAAAAGCCGGATTCCTGTTTGACCATGTAATCCTTTTCCGTTTTTCCGCTTTCCTCTGCCTTCAGCGGATCATAAACCTGATTGTTGACATTTTTATAGTAAAGGCGCATGGATTTCATATGGAATCCCGAGGAACCGTGACCGCTGATTGCCAATTCAATATTGGAATATCCATGGCGGACGCCGTTTTTGTCAAAAACCTCCATCAACCCTACGCCGCGTGTGTTGGTTCCGTTCGCTCCACCGTAGTAGTTATTATAAAAGCCGTTTGTCCCGCAAAAACTCGTCTTATCCATGGAAAGCGACATAACGGTCACACCAAAGGCACTCATGTCCGAGGAAATAAAGTAAGTATTCGTATAGATACCGGTTTCATCCGTTCCGTTGGTGGCATATGCCTTGACAACGTGAGCACCGATCATAGGGCCGCGTTTATATCCGCTTCCCATCTGACGGACAACCCACTGGGTAAAAGAACCCGTCGACATTGCGGAGGTGTCCTCCAGGGAAATGGCGCCCGTATAGGTTTTCTTTGTGGAAGAAGTGGATGGATCCGAGCCGTCCAGCGTGTAGTAAATGGTGTACCCATCCCCGGCACTGAGTGTCAGTTGAATTGCCTTCGTATAAAAGCCTGCATCCGCAGAAAAGACAACCTCATTCAGGCGGGATGCCACGACACGGTTTTCCTTTCCGCTCGCCGTGTGCGGAACAATCGTGCGCAAGGTTGAAGAATTTGCCTTGGTCAGGTTTACCAGATGGTATCCGCTGTGCACTGTCAGAGACGTGCGCACCGCCATCTTATTTTTGGACAGATCGTCCACGGTAAACACATCATTGAGCGGGGTTGCATCGCCGACAATTGCCGTGAAGGAGGAAACCGCCGCATCATATGCCGACGGCATGGTTTCCTTGTCCGGATGCAGTCCGCGCGGTGCAAGGAAAAGACGGATGTCTTTGTTATCGATCTTAATATCCCAGACAAAATCGTATGCGTCCAAAGAAATCACTTCGCACGAGGTATTGTACGCCTGACCGCTTTTGCCTCCTTCCCGACATCGGATCAATAGCGAACTCTCCGGGTTCATACGCACATCGTTATCGAAATCAAATGTCTGATATTCTTTTGCGCCGTCCGTTCTGTAATAGACCGAAAGCCCGGCAAGCGACATTGTTTTCTTTGTGGTATTATACAGCTCAATAAAACCGTAACGCATCGCCGCGTCTGCGGCTCCCCCGTTTCCGTACACCTTGGAAATCACGATTCCCGCATAAGCATCGGAATTGACCGGCGGATCGGGTTCCTTTGTATCCTCCGGCGCCCGCGTAGTATCCTCGCCCGGCTGCGGTCTTTCCGTGGTGTCTTCCGAGCCGGTCTCCTCATCGCCTCCGGCAGATGTCCGGTCCGACTCCCCGCGGCTATCCGTCCCGGCTGTTGTCTGTTCTTCGCCATCGTGCCGTGTGCAGGCAACCAGTGAAACAAGCGATAAGAGCATTGCAATTATCAGAATCCCGGAAACCAGTAATTTGATTCTTTTCATGGCTTATCCTCCCGCATGCACTTTCTCTCTGCAAAGTGCTTTGTTACGTTTTCCCGTCACCTGACCGTTTTTTGTCGGGATCGTACAGGTTGTACCAACGGACGTCGGGAAAGGTACAGATATTTTATCACATTTTTCAGCAAATGTAAAGGGGGGATTGTGTGTTTTTTTTACCGTTCGGAAAACGCATTCGCACCCTGTTTTCCGACAAATGCAGCAAAATGCACATCGGTGCCCAAAAAGCGGAATTATGCACGTTTTCTGTCGGTAACGGGCGATAAAAAAACGCAAAAAAAACTATTTGCGTATTGACAAAGGCAATTCGGATATGCTATAATCTTAAGTGATGAATCATATGCACTTTCTCTATGATATAGAAAAAAACGGAGGTAGAAGTAGAAAATGAAGAACAGGAAGAACAAATTGATCGCCATCTTTGCGGCTCTTTTATTGGTAGCACTCCCCGCTTGCTCCCAAGACAAAAACCCTGAAGAAACAACAAGCGCTATAGAACAGCCCACCGTCGGTTCCGGCGAAGTAACCACCTACGCCGACAACGTGGCAACCAAGGATCCCGGTGAAGTCACGACTGCGCCCGAACAGGTCAAGCATGCCAACGAACGCACCTTCAAGGAAGTAAACGACAAAGTAAAGGTCATTGCCGATGCGGCGAACCTGCGTAAAGATACGGTTGTTTCCAAAGACAGCGAATATAAGCAGGTCACCAAAGACACGGTGCTGACCAGAACCGGCTATGACAGTGAGTGGTATCGCGTCAAACTGGACGGCGATAACGGTACCTATTATATCAGCGCCAAAGTTGTCACACTGGTGGTAGAGGAAAAGGTTTTGGAGACACCGAAAACCGTCTATATCACCGCCGGCAGTCTAAAGGCGCGTTCTTCACCGGATTTTGAGGCAAGCAACAATATCGTTGGTTATCTGTCCAAGGGAACTGCCGTCAAGGTCGTTGCCGAGGGAGACGGCTGGTACCGGATTGAGTACAAGAACAAAGCCAACGAATACAGCGACTATGCGTATATCGGCACCAAGTACACCTCCGAAACCAAGCCTGACGGCACCGAGACCGGCAAAACAGAGGAAACCACAGAAGCAGTCACCGAGAAAAAGTCTGTTTAAGGACACTTTCCGATCGAAAACAAGCATCAGGGCATCCGCACACTTGACGTGCGGATGCCCTGATGCTTGTTTTTCAATTGCTTGCCGTTTTCAGTGCTTTTGCATCTCCTCGGTTTTGCGGTAAGCGGCGGTCACTGCGTCCATGACGGCAGCGCGAAAACCTGCCGCTTCCAGCGCATGCACCCCCGCAATGGTGGTCCCGCCGGGACTGCAAACAGCGTCCTTGAGCGCACCGGGATGCCGACCGCTCTCAAGCGCCGTCTTCGCCGCACCGAGCAGGGTTTGTTCCGCATAAAGCAATGCCTTTTCCCGCGGCAAGCCGCACTCCACTGCGCCGTCTGCCATTGCCTCCAGAAACAGGTACACAAACGCCGGACCGCAACCGGAAACCGCCCCTGCCATATCCACCTGTGCCTCCGTCACGGCATCCAGTCTGCCGGCACAGGACAGCACCTGCCGCAAAAGCAAAACATCCTCTTTTGTGACCTCCGGGGAAGCCGTATAGACAATCATACCTTCCCCGACCGCAACGGGGGTATTCGGCATAATCCGAATGACCGGCATTTTTTTCTCAGACATACCGCTCTGCACGGCACTGATCGGCACCCCTGCCGCCATACTGACAAGGGCAACCGGATCTCTCCGCTGTTCCAACACCGGCAGAATCCCGGCAAGAACCGTCTGTACCAGTCCCGGTTTGACCCCCAGAAAAATCATCCGGCACTCTGTGGCAATCGTCGCATGATCCGAACAGACGGCACCCAAATGCTCCGCAATGGTCCGTGTGCGCTCCGGAGTTCCGTCGGAAACCAGGACGCGCGAGGTTCCGCACGCCGCGCACGCTGCTCCTGCCAGCGCACCTCCCATGTTTCCTACGCCGATAAATCCGATTTTTTCCTGCTCCATTCCGATTTTCCTCCCATTCTCCGCCATCAGCGTATCTGCCCGTCTCCGCTGACGATATATTTATACGTATTCAGTTCCCTGAGTCCCATTGGACCGCGGGCATGCAGTTTCTGCGTGGAAATTCCCATTTCACAGCCAAGTCCGAATTCCCCACCGTCCGTAAACCGCGTCGAGGCATTGACATAGACCGCAGCGCTGTCCACCGCGGAGGTAAAACGCCGAATATTCGCTTCGTTTTTACTCAGGATGGCTTCGCTATGATGTGTGGAATGCGCGGCAATATGTGCAATTGCCGCTTCCACATCGTCAACAACGGCGACTGCCATGACATAATCCAGAAATTCTCTGTCAAAATCCTGATCTCCCGCTTTCTGACCGTGCGGCATCAGCGGAAGTGCCGCCGCATCGCAAAAGAAAGTGACCGGATGCAATCCGCGCGCCGCACGGTCGGCATACAGAACACGATCCAACGCCGGCAGAAAAGAAGGCGCAATCCCCCGATGCACAAGGCAGACCTCCGCCGCATTGCAAACCGAGGGGCGGCTTGCCTTTGCATTTTCAATGATGGTCAATGCCTGCGCAAAATCGGCACTTTCGTCCACAAAAATATGGCAGATTCCGGTTCCGGTCTGAATGACAGGGACTTTTGCACGCTCCACACATGCCCGGATCAGTCCCGCTCCTCCGCGCGGAATCAGCAAATCCACAAATCCGACCGCTTCCATCAGCGCGACTGCACTTTCCCTGCCGGTATCCTCTACCAATTGCAATAGATCCGGATCCACGTCCGCGTCCGCCAGACCGCGCTTGAGTGCGCCGACAATGGCAAATGCAGAGCGGAACGCCTCCTTTCCGCTGCGCAGAATACACACATTGCCGCTTTTGAGCGCCAACGCCGCCGCATCGGAGGTCACATTGGGTCTGCTTTCGTAGATAATTGCCACAACGCCGATCGGCACACTGACCTTCCGGATCAGCAAACCGTTCGGTCGGCGCACCTCTTCCAGCACACGCCCGACCGGATCGTCCAGAGGAATCAGATCCCGGATACCCTGTGCCATTGCACGCACTCTCTCCTCATTCAGGGTCAGTCGGTCCAGCATGACCGGCGAAAGCGTCTGTTCCGCTTCCTTTACGTCGATTGCGTTTGCTTGCAGAATTTCTTTCTGCCCTGCCAGAAGAGAAAGCGCCATCGCTTCCAATGCTTTGTTTTTCTTTTCAGAAGTCAGTGCCGACAACCCCAGTGACGCGCGTTTTGCCGCCACCAGAATCTCCCGTGTGGTTTTCATTGCGCTCCCCCCTTGCATAAAAAGCGTGTCCCGATCGACTGCCCGTCGATGATTCCGTACAGAACGGACGGATCCGTTCCGTTTGCAATCACCATCTCGCATCCGCCGTCCGTGCAGATCTGCGCAGCATGCAGTTTGGTCTTCATTCCGCCGGTTCCCATCGCCGAGCCCTCGCCGCCGGCAAGTTCATAAATCGCCGGTGTCAGTTCCGATACCACCGGAATCAGCTCCGCATCCGGCACCCGGTGCGGATCCGCCGTATACAATCCGTCAATATCGGACAGAAGTACCAACAGATCCGCGTGGACGCTGACCGCAACGATTGCCCCCAAAGAGTCATTGTCCCCAACCGCAATTTCTTCCGTGGAAACCGTATCATTCTCATTGATAACCGGCAAAACCCCCAACGCAAGCAGGCGTGTGACGGCATTGCTGAAATTTTCGTGCCGCGCCTCGTTCCGGAAATCATCCCCGGTCATCAGAAGCTGCGCAACGGTGTGATTGTAGGAGGCGAACAACCGGTCGTAGGTATACATCAGCTCACACTGCCCCACTGCCGCCGCCGCCTGTTTCCCGGGCATATCCGCAGGGCGCTCCCGCAGTCCCAGTTTTCCGACTCCCATGGCAATGGCACCGGAGGAGACCAAAATAATCTCGTGTCCGGCGTTTTTGAGGTCCGCCACCGTGCGGCAGAGCGCCTCAACCCTGCGGATATGTAAACGTCCGGTGGCATAGGTCAGTGTGGACGTCCCGATTTTAATTACGATTCTCATCTTCTGTCTTTTCCTTTCTGTCCTCTCCGTCTTCCGCAAATCTCACCCGTGCGACGCCGGTTCGATACGCCGCCCGGCGTACCGCCGCCGCCACTGTTTTTGCAACACGGGGATCCAGCGCCGGAATGATAATATTGTTTTCGTTCAGTTCCCCTACCGGAATCAGCGATGCCAGCGCATAGGAAGCGGCGACCTTCATCTCTTCGTTGATCTCCCGGGCACGGCAGTCCAGCGCGCCGCGGAAAATGCCCGGAAATGCCAGGACATTGTTGATCTGATTGGGATAATCCGATCTGCCCGTACCGACGATACGCGCCCCCGCCCGGATTGCCGCATCCGGCATGATCTCCGGCGTCGGATTTGCCATCGGGAAAACAATCGCGTCCCGGTTCATGGAACGGACCATGGCCTCTGTCACCACACCCGGAGCGGAAACGCCGATCAGGACGTCCGCGCCGCGCATGGCATCGGCAAGAGATCCGTGCAAGCGTTGCTCGTTCGTCAGCCGTGCGATCTGTGCATGCGCCTCATGCAGATCCGGATCGTCCGCGGCAAGGATACCGCACCGATCCACCATGATCAGATGCCGCACGCCCATATGCAACAGGTGCAGTCCGATTGCGCAACCGGCGGAACCGGCACCGTTGATGACAACCCGCACCTGTCCGATGTCCTTTTCCACCACGCGCAGTGCGTTCAATAGTGCCGCAGCCACGACTACCGCGGTTCCGTGCTGGTCGTCATGGAAAACGGGAATGTCACAGATCTGCTTGAGCCTGCGCTCCACCTCAAAGCAACGCGGCGCGGCAATGTCTTCCAGGTTGATGCCGCCGAAGCTGCCCGACAAAAGATAAATGGTACGCACCAATTCGTCCACATCCTGCGTCCTGATACAGAGCGGGAACGCGTCCACGTCCGCAAACTGCTTGAACAGTGCACATTTTCCCTCCATCACCGGCATTCCTGCCTCCGGTCCGATATTCCCCAAACCGAGAATCGCACTGCCGTCCGTAATCACCGCGACAAGATTTGCCCGCCGCGTCAGGGCATAGGACTTGTCCGGATCCTCCCGGATCGCAAGACACGGCTGTGCAACACCGGGCGTGTATGCCAGAGAAAGGTCCTCTCTTGTGCGGATGGCTACGCGCGACACCACCTCGATTTTCCCCTGCCACTCATAGTGCTTTTTCAGCGACTCTGCCGCAATGTCCGTTTTTGTTTGATTGCTGTTGTGACTTTCGTCCATATCAGACCATTTCCTCCGGTTTCATCAGTTTATCGAATGCTTCCCCTGTCAAATACCCCAATTGCACGCATGCCTGACGCAACGTCAAATGCTCGGCATACGCTTTTTCGGCTGTATTTGCCGCTTTTTCATACCCGATTGCGGGCGTCAGGGCGGTTACAAGCATCAGCGATTGCTCCAGATACGCGCGCATTCTCTCCCGATCCGGCACAATTCCCTCCACGCAACGCACGCGGAAAGAATCCATCGCCTCCGCGAGCAGCCGAACCGATTGCAAAAAGTTATACGCAAGCACCGGCATGTATACGTTCAGCTCAAAATTTCCCTGTGAAGCAGCCAGACCGACTGCCGTATCGTTTCCCATGACCTGCACCGCCACCATGNNCCATGACCTGCACCGCCACCATGGTCACCGCCTCACACTGGGTGGGGTTTACTTTCCCGGGCATGATGGAGGAACCGGGCTCGTTCTCCGGAATACGGAGTTCTCCCAACCCGTTCCGCGGTCCGGATGCCAACCAGCGGACGTCGTTTGCAATCTTCAGAAGATCCGCCGCCAGTGACTTGAGGGCACCGTGCGCAAAAACAAGCTCCCCGCGTGAAGTCAGCGCATGAAATTTGTTTTCCGCCGTTACAAAAGGAATTCCTGTCATAGAGGCAATTTCGGCTGCAACCGAACGGTCAAATCCCGCCGGCGCGTTCAACCCCGTTCCGACGGCAGTTCCGCCGAGCGCAAGCGGCAACAGTTTTTCCGTCGCCGCGGCAATCATTTCCGCGTCCTGCGCCAAAGAGGCACGCCATCCGGAAACCTCCTGTCCGAAGGTGATCGGCGTGGCATCCTGTAGATGGGTTCTGCCGCATTTGATAACGTCGGCGTTGTCTTCCTCCAGCCGGGCAAACGCGTCGATCAGCGCATGCAGCGCGGGCAGCAGGCGTTCCCTGATCTCCGTGACCGCGGCAATATTGGTGGCTGTCGGGAAGGTATCGTTGGAGGACTGCGACATATTCACATCGTCATTCGGATGCAGAAGCCGCTTCCCTGCCAGTTCGTTTCCCCTGTTCGCGATCACCTCGTTGACATTCATATTGGACTGCGTTCCGGAGCCCGTCTGCCAGACCACCAAGGGAAAATGCGCCGCAAGATTTCCCCTTAGGATCTCGTCGCACACCCGCGAAATCATCTCTGTTTTTTCCGCACTCATCCGCTCGGGACACAGTATCCGGTTGGCGCAGCTTGATGCTTTTTTGAGGATGGCAAAAGCGCGAATCACTTCCTGCGGCATCGGCTCACATCCGACACCGATCGGGAAGTTGGTGCGGCTGCGCTCTGTCTGGGCACCCCAATATTTGTCCGCAGGCACCTGCACTTCGCCCATGGAATCCGTTTCTGTTCTGTATTTCATTGCATTTTCTCCGTTATATTCTGATTTCCCTGCGCAAAGGTTACGTGCGCGCCGCCGCTGACGGTTTCAATCGCCGTACAGCCCAAAAAGGCATTCCGCCCGACCTCATACGTACCGTTGCCCAGCACGACCTCTCCGAGCTTTCTGCAGTCGTAGAATGCGGAATTCCCCACCCGTGTCACGCTGTCCGGCAGTTCCAGCCGCTCCAGGCTGATACACCGGAAAAATGCCTGCATGCCAATCTCGGTCACGCCGTTTGCCATTTCCACGTTCTTCAGATTCAGGCACCCGAAAAATGCATCGTCCCCCAAAGACCGGCAGGCACCGGGAATGCTGACCGACAGCAACCGCTGACACCCATAGAATGCACGCAGTCCAATGGAGGTGACGCTTTCCGGAATCACAACCTCCTGAATGGAGTTGCACTCAAAAAAGGCATGGTCGTCGATTTTCCGGCACCCTTCTGCAATCACCACTTTTTTCAGCGTTGTCGGCACATATCCGGCGGTGAACAGATAAGACTCCGCACCGAACAGATACCCCAGATACCGGTTGTCTCCGCCGTCGCCCACAAAGGGAATCTCCAGAATCTCCAATCCGGCACAGTCAGCCAGAATTCCCAATCCGATTCCGGTCACTGTCTGCGGAATTTTGAGACAGGTCAGTGCGGAACCGGAAAACGCATATGCACCGATCTCTGTCACTGCCTCCCCGATGTCGCAATACTGCATCGCCTTACATCCGTAAAAAGCAAATTTGCCGATCCGCACTGCCTCGTTTCCCAGGGAAACACAGAGAAGATCGTTGCAGTCGAAAAAGGCATACGGGTCGACTTCGGTTTCCGCATACAAAATGACATACTCTAAGGACGCCGGAACCTTTTTTGCATTATCGTTATAATCTTGCGCACCGAACAGATACCCGAGATAGCGGGATTCCTCCGCCTTTCCGTACAGACGCGGCATTTTCAGCGTGCGAAGTGCCGTACACTGATCCAAAGCGCCTGCCGCAATCTCACGAACCGTTTTCGGCACGTACAGCGCAGTCAACGCCGTGTTCCCGGCAAACGCTTCTGCGGCAATCGCCACGACCGGCTTTCCCGCAATCTCCGCCGGGATTCTGACAATACCTGCCTTTCCGCTGTAACCCGTAATGGTAAGCTCCCGCTCTCCGGTGTACGACAATTCGGATGCAGGGGTATCTTCCTGACCCGCAAAAGCGTTTTCGATATGCTCCGGATATACGCTTTCCGTCAGTTGCTCCGTCGCAACCGTCGGTGCGGTCACGTCCTCAACCGTTCCGGGGCGGTCTGCACTCTGCCCCGTGCATGCACAGGCGCACAAAAGAAGCACAGCCAGTATCCCCGTATACATCCCTCTTTTTTTCATTCACCGATCCCCTTCGCAACCGTATTCCGCCCATTATTCCGGCAAGTCCGCCCTTACCGCGCTGCCGGCAACGGAATGATATGGTATGATTCTTTTATTATACCACAATTCCGTCATTTTGTCAATTTCCGCAGGGAGAAAAAATCGTTCCCGCAACGCCTCCGTCCGCACCGTCCAAAATCCGAGCAAAAGGCTGCATTCGGTCCAATATATAAATTATTTATTGTATAAACAATACGTTTATAAAAACATCAAATCTGTCCGATTGCGGTGTCATTTTCTCGCATCATAAAGAAACTCCGCGCCCTGGGACGGCGCGGAGAAATAAAAACTTTTTAGCACAGTACCAATTCCCTGGCAAGCAGGACATACAAACAACTCAGCAAAAGTTCCCATACCAAGGCGGTTGCCATCGCACAAGGGAACAGAACAAACCATTTTCCAACTCTGTAATCCTGCCCACTTTTTTGTGACAACGGAAGCAGGTACTTTCTGTCATACAGAAAAAGCATGACCCCGAAAAACGCCAGCAACAATAGGAAAACCACCACTGCAAACACCCCCGCGCCCGCACAGCATACATTTCCCGATTGCCACAAGAAAATATATGAGGGGATTGCAGGAAGAACAGGCAAAAGCAACAACCAATACAACCGCCCCCGGAGGCTTGTACCATCGGCATGCGCTTCCCCTTTGCAACCCCGATCTGTCCGGCAAGCATGTCGGTCGCACTGACCGAAAACAAAAGCCCGGAGGCAATCGCCAATATCAAAAACGGTTCCGCCTTTTTCCTCATTATGATTTACTCTGACAAACTACTACGATACTTTGAGGGGGATACCCCGGTAATGTTTTTGAATGCACGATTAAATCCCGAAATGTTTTCAAATCCGACCATGTCGGCAATATCTGTAATGCTGTGGCTACTGGTACTCAATAGCTGTTTCGCCAATCGTATGCGACATATTGAAATGTATTGCTGTGGAGAACAATAAAAATAGTGAGTAAAGATACGACGAAAACTGGTGACACTGTAATTACACGCCTCGGCAAGTTCGGTTACTGAAATACTCTCTTTGTGATCAATACGACGAACGATCTCATTGAGTGCAGGCGTAATTTTGATGATGTCTTTGCGATTGCCGGGCAAGGAAATGGGCGGTAATCCGGCAGATTCCTCCAGTAGATAAATAAAGGAAAGGTAAAGGTTCAGCGCAATCTTTTGCTTGGCAAACTCATTATCAGGATCACGGATTGCTTCGTCAAATAACCGCTTGATGGTTGAGACCGTTTTGGGAAATTCATTTTCACAAATGATACCGAATGTGGCAACTCGGGACAGGATATCCTGCTCAAATCGGCTGGTGTCGCTCAAGTCAATGCAACCAGCCAGCTCATTGTAATCGATGAAAAGCCAATACCATTTTACGGTAGACGATGGATTGCTACGATGCATGTGATTCATGTACGGAAAAATGATTTGAACATCTCCGGCTTTGAATGGATATTCCCTGCCATTGATACAACAAATCCCGTCCCCTGACACACACATTCCAACCTCAATGCAATTATGAAAATGTAAATACGTAATATCATACATATTCAACTCATAGACCGCCCTCATGCACATGTGAAGCTCGGACGGGACCTCCTGATATATTGCGGGAAAGCCGCCGGTTGGTTGATTCAGCATAGTTTTTGCTCCATTTCGCGTTGACGTACTGTTGAAAAATATGTAGAATAAGAATACAATTCATTATATCATATGGAAAATGGTATGTCAACACGAATCACAAAAATGAGCGTTTTTAGAATAGGGTGTTCCAAAACGTTTTCATACAGGCATCCGGACCACACCGGCATTTCAATCGCTTGTTATGTGTTCTCAATGACACCATGCACACCAATGATGTCAAAAAGGAGTCAATTATGATGAAGAAGTATCCTCTTAAGCACACTGTCCTCGCCGTACTTGCCGTTCTCTTCTGCATTGTTTTATTTGGTGCGACTGCTTGTCGCAATGAGGAAAAAGGGGGCAACGACTCAACCAACGTTCCGCAGACTGATTCGGCAACGGACACACAGGGTGACCCCGAAATCAGCGAAGCAAGTACAAAACCTCCCCTCGAAACTGAATCTACGACCATACCGGAAACAAACCTCGAAACACATGTCGAAACAGAAACGGAAACAGAAACGGAGCCTGATCCGTTGCCAACGCAGAATCCTACAGTCAGTATTACACATTCCTCTTTCGGTGCCAAAGGAGACGGAGAAACCAACAATCGCGAAGCTATCCAGAAGGCGATCGACTATGTCTCCGGGTGTGGTGGCGGTGTAGTGATTATCCCTGCAAGCACAAAACCATTTGTGTCCGGCAATTTGTTTCTCAAAAGTCATGTGGAATTGCATTTTGAGGATGGCGCCATGCTCCGTCAGAGCAAGGATCAAAACGACTATGTACTGCTGACTGACGGCAAGTATGAGACACATAAACCCAAACTTGGACACGATTCCATGGAAGTAACGTGGGGTCATTCATGGTATGAAAACTACCCCTTTATCTACGCCGGCGAAGGTACACAGGATGTCAGAATAACCGGTAAAGGCATCATTGATATGACCAGGGGTGACGGCAGAGTTCACGGTGACAGCTTTACCTCCAAGCCGGAAAACTGTGATAAAACAATTCATATCTGTCCAATCGGTTTTTACAGAGTGGACGGATTTGAAATTTCCGGCATCACCATTCAAAACTACTGCACCTATGCCATCATGCCATATACATGTGATAACGGCTTAATCAACGGTATTACCATCAAAGACTTCAACGACAGCCTGAATACCGATGGCATTTCTTTGATGAACTGTCAGAACATTCGCATCACCAATTGTCATCTGACCACGGGAGATGATGCACTTTATGTGTTCACCTCCTATAACGATCCTCGCGGTGGTACTTGGTGGAATTCCAACCATCCCGAACCCAGCAAAAACATAGAAATTGACCACAACACTACCTGGAGTGGTTGCAAAGGCTTCGGTCTCATCCTTTGGGGAAATGATTACCATGATTTAAGCCAAGTAGAGGTCAGCGACCTGTATGTCCATGACAATACTTTCTCATCAATGGGAATTTGGAATGAAGATTTCTTCAATGATATCCCGGGTCCCACACCGGTGAAGAATGTCCGCTTCGACAACAATCGAATTACCCCCGGTGTTATTGAAGATAACTTCTTCACCACGCCCATTAGCAACATGACCGGCAGTGACCAATTCCCCTCTATGTCCGATCTGATGAACGGAGATTTTGAAAAGACCGCTGCGGCGTATTGGATACTGGCTGGGGGTGCCGATGTATTACATGAAAACGGAAACTATTACGGCAAACTGGATTACTCCAACGGAAAAAGCGCGGAACTCTTCCAGGGATTGAAACTGATTGCAGGACGGGAGTATTGTTTCAAGGCAAATGTTTTAACCAGCGGCGTCGCTGCACAACTATTTATACGGGATACTTCCGGTAAGATTGTTGCCTCCCGGGAATTTTCCAATACCGAGGCTACCGATGTAACGCTTACCTTTATTCCTACCAGTACAGCCAACTACCAAATCGGCGTCATGAAGAGTGGTTCCGACGATACGGGCTACTGCATCATTGACAACGCGACCTTGACCTATGACAAGGCAGAGCAGACCATTTTTACAACGCAATATCCGGATCAGGGCTTTGGCAGCGGCGGACATTTTGTGCTGGGCACCAAGTTTTATGCGAAGGTGGACGGCATGATTACCAAAGTGCGTATATACACCGCCGCCGGTGAGAACGGTGTGCATCAGGTAACCATCTGGGACCCCGAAGCCCTTGAAATAATTGCAGGACCATATGACTGGATTATCGAACCGGGTGTAGAGGGTTGGCAATCCTTCACCCTGCCCAGTATTTGCCATATTACTGCAAACAAAAACTATATCGTATCGGTATCCAATACAACAGGCGACCAACTGTATGCACAATCTGCAATTGCTAATGTAGCTATGACCAATAAGGATTTGGTGGTCACCGACGGAAACGGTTACTATAACTACTACGGCGAGGGCGCGAATATGCCCTATATGCAGTCTCAGGTAAACTATCTGCGGGACATCGTATTTCTCCCCGCCGAACAGACCATCTTTACGGACGAGGTTCCGGATGATTTTACCAATGACGCGCGGTATGAATTGGGAACCACATTCCGGACAACTGTATCCGGATATATTACGAAAGTACGAATCTACACCAGTGCAACGGAAAGCGGTACACACAAAGTCAGCCTATGGGATTTGGATAACAATCGTCTGATTGCAGGTCCTTACGATTGGACAATTACAGCCGGTGCTGAAGGTTGGAAAACATTTGAACTTCCCCAGGCTGTGCATATCTCGGCTAATCATAGATATATCGTTTCTGTCTCCAACGGCGAAGATTATGTCTATCCCCGCGCCACCGGTGTCTACAGCTTTATCAACGGTATTTGTAACCGTGACCTCATTACGTTCACAGACAGCGGCACCTACTCCACAACGCTTGGAACCATGCCGACGAACATCAGCCCCATACATCCGGGTGTTAACTATTTGCGTGACATCGTCTTTGTGGCTGACAGGGAGCCTGTACCTGAGAATGTCAACAAATATCATCTGGAAGATTTGTATAACACGCAAAAAAATCTGACGGACGATCTCTTTTCTCCGGAAGATTGGAACTTGTTCCAATCAACGTTGTCGGAAGCTAAACGCATATTGGAGGATCCTGCCGCAACACAGGAAGTGGTTGATACAATTTATGCAGAACTACTCCGTGTGTCCGGTTTAACCAAGGAACAGACGATGTTTACGACACAGAAGCCGAACAGCCAGGATGATTTCTTTCAATTTGCCCTGGGCACAAAATTTAAAACCACCAAGGACGGTCAGATTACCAAAGTTCGGATCCATGCGCTTGAAGGTGAGCAAGGAATTCATTATGTCAGCATCTGGAATGCGGAAACGAAAGAGAACCTGACAGGCACGCTGGAATGGAACGTACAGGCAGGTGAAGCCGGCTGGTTGACTTTCGATCTGGATGCGCCGTTGCATATCCAGGCAGGAGTTGCTTATATTGTAGTAGTGACCTGCGGTCCGGACAAACTTTATCCTATGATTACAGACGGGCTCACTGAACCGATTACAAATCGTGATTTGATTGCAATTTCCGGAATGTACTCCTACACGACCCAAGGAATGCCGGATAATGCGGTTTCTACGAACTATCTCCGTGACGTCGTTTTTATTCCGGATACGAGCAAATAATTATAAATGATAACTTCACAGAAAGGATCTATGAAATGAAAAGAAAAATCAGATTTGGAATTTTCGGACTTGGAAGAGGCGCCCACTTGTCCGCATGTATCGGCAATGCGGGGGCAGAAGTGGTCGCTGTGTGCGACTACCATCCGACAACCCTGAAAAATTGTACAGCAAATTACGAAGCCTGCAAAAACGCTGTAGCGTTTGATAATTTTGATGAGTTTATCAAATGTGACATGGACGCTGTCCTCCTTTGTAACTATTTCTGCGAGCATGCCCCTTATGCTGTCAAGGCTATGCGAGCAGGAAAACACGTTCTGAGTGAAACCATTGGCAATATTACCCTTGCCCAGGGTGTCGAACTGTGCCGGGTAAAGGAAGAAACGGGCATGACGTATGCGTTACTTGAGAATTACCCTTACTTTAAGGAAAATTTGGAAATGAGGCGAGTTTTCCACGAGGGAACTCTCGGAAGTCTTGTGTATGCGGAAGGTGAATACATTCACCCTATGAGTGTCCAGGAACACTGCGACCTGGCTCCCGATGAACGCCACTGGCGCAACTGGACACCCAGAACCTATTATTCGACCCATGCGCTGGCGCCCTTGATGATGATGACGGATTCGATTCCCACGCGCGTCAGTGCCATGGCTTCTTTCCAGCCGGAAGTTGCCAAAGGGACTGCACTACGAACCGGTGACGCCGCCGCGGTCATCCTCTGTCAGACCAATACACATGCAATCTTCCGCGTGATTGGTTGGGGCGAGTACGCACCGCACGGCAACTACTATCGCCTCTGTTGTCTCAAAGGCGGTATGGAAACAAATCACAGTAACGGACAGATGAGATTATGCTATAATCAATTTTCCCGTCCCGATGGCATTGAGGACTGCATCAAGGAGTATCCGATAGAATGGCAGAATCAATCACTGGGTGAGATCGCCCAGAATGCAGGACATGGCGGTGGCGATTTTATGTCTGTCTACGAGTTCGTCAAATGTCTTGAAAATGGCACCGAACCGTATTTCAACGTATATCGCTCAACAACCCTTGCTTCTGTAGCCATTCTTGCATGGCGCAGCATATTGAACAGCAATACGGCCTACGATGTTCCGGATTTTCGCAATGAGGAAGACCGCAGACGCTATGAGTTTGACGCAATTAGCCCCTACCCCGATGAGAAGTTTCAAGTGGACATTCCCTGTTCATCACTTCCCTACCATCCGACTGAGGCGGATTTGGAAAATGCACATCGGCTATGGGAAGAACATGATTGTCTGTAATTTAAGGCATCACCGCGCAATTCCGATGG
>FR890534.1:321-4799 GCA_000433415.1 Clostridium sp. CAG:448 | reverse complement strand
ACGGCAGAGAGGCACTGATCGACGCGGAAAAGGGAGCCCTGTATCCGGAGCCGGACCAAGCGCTGCTGAGAGGTTACCGGGAGCGCGAGAGTACCGCGCGCGAAGAACAGGGGCGCCTGCACGCATTGCGCGGCAAGCCCAGCGTCAGCCTGGGCGGCAGGCAGGTGCATCTGTACGCGAACATCGGGTCGACCGAGGAAGTGGGCGCGGCACTGCACAACGACGCGGAGGGCATCGGACTGTTCCGCAGTGAGTTTCTGTACCTGGGGCGGGAAACGCCGCCGGGGGAGGAAGAGGAGTTCCACGCCTACAAATCGGTCATCAGCGCCATGCATTTCAAGCGCGTCATCATCCGCACTCTGGATATCGGCGCCGACAAACAGCCGTCCTATATGCAGATCGGCGCGGAGGAAAATCCGGCGCTCGGACTGCGCGGCATCCGTGTCAGCCTTGCCCGCCCGGCACTGTTCCGCAGACAGCTCCGTGCCATCCTGCGCGCTTCCGCCTACGGACGTGCGGCGCTGATGTTTCCGATGATTACGCTGGAATCGGAGCTTCTGGAAGCGCGGGAGCACCTGCGCCACGCCATGGAGGAGCTGGAACGCGGCGGAATCCCCTATGACCGGAACCCGGAGGTCGGGATCATGCTGGAAACGCCCGCGGCGGCACTGCTCGCCGACCGTCTGGCGCCGCTTTGTGATTTCTTCTCGGTTGGCAGTAACGATCTGTTTCAGTACACCTATGCCGCCGACCGCCAGAACGCAACCCTGGGGGCAATCGGAAACGCGTATCCGGAGGCAATGTTCCGCCTGATCGCTTCTGCCGCGCAGTGCATCCACAAATACCACGGCAAATGGATCGGGGTGTGCGGGGAAGCGGCTGCGGATCCGGGGCTGACGCAGAAATTTCTGGACTGCGGCGTGGACGAGCTGTCGGTTTCTCCCCCTTACGTTCTGCGCCTGCGGCAGGAGATACGCAACTGCCGTTAGGGAAGAATCGGCAGGATTTTTGTCGGATTACGGCGGGAACGCACGCGATCCGGCAAGGTACATAGGAATCCTTTTATTGTTCACAAAATATTAACATTTTTTTTGGAAAAAGCCCTTGACAAAAAGGGGCATCGGAGTATAATAATAGTCAGAAGTTAGCACTTGAACCTATTGAGTGCTAATTTGCAAGGAAGAAGGCAGAGAAAAACGGGACAAAAACAAAGAAAGGAGCCGCAGGAAATGGAAGAAGAGAACGGAAGACTGACAGAACGCCAGATGTTGATTCTGAAAGCGATCGTTGATTATCACATTTCCAACGGGGAACCGGTCGGATCCAAGTATCTGATGCAGAACGAGCAGCTGCGCTGTTCCTCCGCGACCATCCGGAACGAGATGGCGGAGCTGGAGCGCAAGGGATACTTAGAGCAGCCGCACACCTCCGCGGGCAGAGTGCCAAGCGAACGCGGCTACCGATTTTATGTGGATGCACTGATTGAGCATTATGAGATGACCGCGCGGGAAGCGGCAGTCATCAATGCCCAGCTCAAATCCAAAATGGGAGAGCTGGATCAGATCCTTGTCACCGCTTCCAAGTTGGCTTCCTCGCTGACCAATTATACGGGCATTGCCGTGAAGCCGAAAACGGGCGAGGTGCGGATTGCCAGATTTGATGCGGTCTATATGAATGAGAACAATTTCCTGCTTGTCATGGTAACGCCGGCAGGCAGTGCGAAAACCAAGCACATTCATGTGGACGCAGGCATTACGCAGAGCGGCTGTTCGCTTTTTACGCAGAGCGGCTGTTCGCTTGTGGCGGATGCGCTGAACCGCAACATTGCGGGGCTGACCGCACAGGAAATCACCCTGCCGCTGATTATACAGCTGGAGAGTGAGGTTCCGGAGCTTGCGGCGCTGGTCAATCCGATCATCAAGGTCGTGTACGACGTGATGAACGAGCTGGACAGCGGCGGGCTGAAGTTCTCCGGTGTCAACCGGCTGCTGCAGTATCCGGAATTCACGGATGTCGGGCAGCTGCAGGAACTTTTGGGCAGCTTCGAGGAAGAGGACGATATCATCAATATCGTTTCCGACGCACAGGGGGATGACATCAATGTGGTGATCGGCTCGGAAAGCCCGGTGCGGGTATTCAACAATTCGTCCTTTGTGTTCAAGCCCATTGTGAAAGACGGCGTGACGCTGGGTGCCATCGGCATCATCGGACCGCGTCGGATGGATTACGCAAAGGTGCTGTCCACGCTGGAAGGACTGTGCGACCGTATTTCCCGTATGCTGGGAACCAATGAACTGCCAGAGGGAGGTAATCAGGATGGATCAGGAAAAGAAGAATCCGAATGAAGCCGCAAATGATGCGGACGATACCGCAAAAAAGCAGGATGTGACTGCACAGGCGGCGGACACACCGGCTGCACCTGCGGACGATAAAGAAGAAAAAGATGAGACGGAACCGGCAGGGGATGCCGATTTGGAGGAAAAGAAAAAATCCGCCAAGAAGCGGATCCGCAAGCTGGAGCACGAGGTGGAGGAACTGCAGAAGCAGGTGACCGAAGCCCAGGCACAGACGGCGGCACAGAAGGATCAGTACATCCGGCTGTATGCGGAGTTTGATAATTACCGCAAGCGCACCGCCAAGGAGCGCGACGGTATTTACACGGACGCGTTCGCCGACGCACTGAAAACGCTGCTGCCGATCATCGACAACCTGGAGCGTGCCAATGCCAATTCAAGCGATCCGCAGAAGCTTGCGGAGGGACTTGCAATTGTGCTGCGCAGTGCGCAGGACGCGCTGAAAAAGATGGGTATTACGGAAATCGCGTGCGATACCTTCGATCCCAATCTGCACAACGCCGTTTTCCATGTGGAGGACGACCGGTACGGAGAGGGACAGATCCTTGAGGTCCTGCAAAAGGGCTATATGCGGGGAGACCGGGTGATCCGTTACGCAATGGTCAAAGTTGCGAACTGATCCCTGTAAATATATATTTTATTAAATTTTGAAAGATCCATAAGGAGGAATTTATTATGGGAAAGATCATCGGTATAGATTTGGGTACAACAAACTCTTGCGTCGCGGTCATGGAAGGCAATGACCCCGTCGTTATTCCGAACCCCGAAGGGGCGAGAACCACACCGTCTGTTGTGGCATTCTCCAAGACCGGCGAGCGTATGGTCGGTCAGGTCGCAAAGAGACAGGCAATTACGAATCCGGACAGAACCATCATCAGTATCAAGCGTGAGATGGGTTCCAACCATAAGAAAACCATTGACGGTAAGGATTATACACCGCAGGAAATTTCCGCAATGATCCTGCAGAAGCTGAAGGCGGATGCGGAAAGCTATCTGGGTCAGCCTGTTACGCAGGCGGTCATTACGGTTCCCGCATACTTTACGGACGCACAGCGTCAGGCAACCAAGGACGCAGGCAAAATCGCAGGACTTGAAGTCATGCGTATCATCAACGAGCCGACTGCCGCAGCGCTTGCTTACGGTATCGATAAGGACGGCGAAAAAGAGCAGAAGATCATGGTCTTTGACCTGGGCGGCGGTACGTTCGATGTATCGCTTCTGGAGATCGATGACGGCGTCTTCCAGGTGCTTGCAACCGCAGGTAACAACCGTCTGGGCGGCGATGACTTCGACCAGCGCGTGATTGACTGGATTGCCGACAAGTTCATGCGCGAGCACGGCGTTGACCTGCGCAAGGATAAGCTGAGTATGCAGCGTCTGAAGGATGCGGCAGAGAAGGCAAAGATCGAGCTTTCCGGCATGACCACAACCACCATCAGCCTGCCTTTCATCACCTCCACCGCCGAGGGTCCGCTCCACTTTGAAGCAGATCTGACCCGTGCGGAATTCGATAAGATCACGGCTGACCTTGTGGAAGCAACCATGGGGCCGACCAAGCAGGTTCTGCGTGACGCAGGACTGAATGTTGGTCAGATCGACAAGATCCTGATGGTCGGCGGTTCGACCAGAATCCCGGCTGTCTACAATGCAGTCAAGAATTTCCTGGGCAAGGATCCGTTCAAGGGCATCAACCCGGATGAATGCGTCGCTATCGGTGCCGCTATTCAGGGCGGTGTGCAGAGCGGTGAAGTCAAGGATGTCCTGCTTCTGGATGTCACGCCGCTGTCCCTGGGTATTGAAACCCTGGGCGGTGTTTTCACCCGGATTATCGACCGTAACACCACCATCCCGGTCAGCAAGAGTCAGGTCTTCTCCACCGCGGCTGACAATCAGTCCTCGGTTGAGGTGCATGTGCTCCAAGGTGAGCGTGAGATGGCGGCATACAATACAACGCTGGGCAGATTCAACCTGGACGGCATCCGTCCGGCTCCCCGTGGCGTGCCGCAGATCGAGGTCAAGTTTGACATCGACTCCAACGGTATCGTAAACGTTACCGCAAAGGATTTGGGTACGGGCAAGTCTCAGAACATCACCATCACCTCTTCCACCAACATGTCCAAGGAG
>FR890534.1:0-296 GCA_000433415.1 Clostridium sp. CAG:448 | reverse complement strand
TAAGGCGGTTCGTGAGGCAGAGCAGTATGCCGAGCAGGATAAGAAGCAGAAGGAAGCCGTGGATACCAAGAACACGGCGGACAGCATGATCTTCCAGGCGGAAAAGTTCCTGGACGAGGCAAAGGATAAGCTCCCGGAGAGCGATCTTACAGGCGTCAAGGGTGCGGTTGAAGGTGTGCGCGGCGTTCTGAATTCCGGCGATGTGGATCGGATCAAGGACGAAACCAAGAAGCTGGAAACCGAGCTGCAGGCACTTGCGCAGAAGCTGAGCGCGGCGCAGGCACAGCAGCAGGGAC
>FR890533.1:32887-36925 GCA_000433415.1 Clostridium sp. CAG:448 | reverse complement strand
GCGCAGCCCCCTGTTTCTATCTGTCAATCAGATCAGTCTTTTTTCTTTCGCAGAATCACCGCGCCCGCAACGGCAAGTACGGCACTCACAGAAAGCAAAGCAACCGAACCGCAACCGTTTTGCTTTTCGACATCGGTGGAGTCCTCCGCCTTTTCCGTATCGGCACCGGTCGTGGATTCTCCGGTATCGGATACCGATGTTTCATCGCCGGAGGTTTCGCCCGCGGAAGTATCCTCCGTTTTGCCGATGGCATTTTCCTTGGTGCTGATGAAGCTATACTGGAATCTGCCCGACGGTGCAACATCACCGGAAGTATAGAAATCCAGAATATCGCCGGAGAACACTGTATACACATAACTGCCGTTTTCCTGCTTCTGTCCGGCATCGTCACGGTCGTGAATATTGTCCGTCACGCTGTAATTGACCGTAAAATCATCTCCGCTGATGCCTATGTCCGCTTTTTTGATGGCAATCTGGAGGTATCTGCCCTCGGCATGGTAAGAAACCTCGGCAACCACCTTGCTTTCATAACCGTTGCCGGTGAATTTTTCCAGGTACGCCACGGATTCGTTCTTGGGAGATGTTTTATTGATCACATAATCAAAGCTCTCCCATCCGGTCTGCCCGGCGTCGGTATCCAGATAGACATGCATCCAAAGCGGGTCCGTATAGGGCGTAATATCAGATGCGCATTCGATCAGCAGATAAATATTGTCTGCATCCCGCGTCATCTGCGTGCCGATGATATCGTTTCTGCCGGAGAAATCGGTATAATAGTAGTCGGTATACCCCTTGAAATCACGGTTTCCGGTATTGCCGATATAGGCGGCGTAGTACGGGGTCACATCTTTCCACTGCTCGGTTCCCTTGGCAATATCAATGGTCTTGTTTACCGATGCCACAGGAATGGCACGGACTCCCTTGTACTGACGGATGAAATTGACCATCTGATAGTAGTAATGGTCCTTGAGATCACCGCGTGACGGTTCCGCGTCACGGCTGTTTTCATCGTTGAACTGATCGGGGAATGCGTTCTTCACCGCACTTTCCGGAATATCCGGCCAGCTCTGGTATCTGCCGGCAATCCATTCGTTCCAACCGGTCAGATAGATCAGCTTGGGATCTGCCTTAAGAGCGTACTCAAACTGTTCCGCAAAATTGGCACCGTACAGTTTGGCATTCTCCCTTGTATCATACCCCTTGGAAGTGTAGGTTCTGCCGGTATTGTTGGGGCCGTTCATTGCGGAAATCAGATGCAGCTTCCAATCGTGGTTCTGCGCAATACCGACGGTCATTTCCTCAATGACTTTTTTGCGCCGGTCCGCGTTGGAGGCATAGTACGCAGGCTGTGGATAAACTGCCAGCCACCCCCAGTTTTTCAGCTGCGGAGACTCATTCAGATACCCCGGATAATTGGTGCGGAAGGAGAAGAACTTCGAAATTTCTTTGTGCAGTCCCTTGGTTGTATCCAACCCGTAACCGTGGGCAAGCATCATGGGTTTCTCATCCCACCAAAACCACAGAGACTGATACTTCCCGTCGCGGTAAATATCCAGATACAACGACTCCAGTTGGGTATTGGTATTTGCACCCGGTGCAAACGGGAGCATATAAGAAACTTTGGGCGTATTGACACCGTCTTTCTGCGCCTGCAGCCAGGTCTCGTAAATAGCGGTATAGCTGTCTTTCCAGGTCATGGTTCCATTGGTGTTGTCGGTGGAGATTGCATCCACCAGCGCATTGGCAAGCATTTCTCCCTGCCGGCGGAGCACCCACGGATCATCCGTCCGATAATAGCCGAACACCGGTTCATTCCAGAAATGCTGGTACCCGCTCTTGGGCCATCCGGCATAGTCGTAGTCGTACAGAATATCCTCCAGCTTGGTTCCCTTCGCAACCTCGGCATCCAAAAACTGCTGTATGTTGAATGCTTTGCTGTTGCTCATGCTGGCATGCCAAGAGGAATAGAAAATCATCAGGGTACGGTCCGCGCGGGGATCTCCCACATCCTGATTGGTCAGTGCGCGACGTCCGAGCCCATCGGTAAACACCCAGGTGTCGGGCATAACACCGTTTCGCAGGTACAGACTGTCTGCGGGCAATCCATATCCGGACAAATCAGTCCCGATGTCGGTCACACGCTCATAAGTAGGCGCATCTCCGTAGAAAACCGCCTGGCTTTCGACCTTGACGAACGGTTCCGCCGGCTGTGCTCCCTTAAAGCGGATCCGCAGTTCCATTTCCTGTTCGGATTCGATTCCGTCAATAAAGGTGTAGCCCTTGGAAACGGCGGTTCCGGGAACCAGCCAGCAACCCACATTGCCGACGGTCTTTTCAATGGCAAAGAAATACTCCCCTGCGGGTAACGGAGAGGGCAAAACAAAACGGTTTTCCGCGCAGTCATTCAGCCCGGTAAACTCTTTGGTTGCAAGCGGCTCCGCCGAAACGGTGGTCTTGTAATCGGTATCCCACCGATAAACGGACAGGTACGCGCTGTACTCGCCGCTGACTGTCCAGGTAGGCATCACAAAGGAAAATGCGCTGAATTCCCCGTTGACACCGATATGCATACCGACGACGCCTTTCCCTTCCGGAACCGACTGCGCATTATGCCCACCGTCTCCGAACGCTTTGACATCGGCATCAGCAAACACAACCAGCACCGAACCGGCAAACGCCGCAAGCATCAACAGCCCCAGGCAAAGCGCAAACAATCTGGCTTTGGTTTTCATCTGTTTCATCTCTGACTCCTTTTCTCAACGTGTTTGTTTACAACTGACACAATGGCGCCCCCCGACAAAAAATATGCAAAAAAGCACGCGCCTGCCGCTTTGGTACGGGACAAAAATTTTGTTACTCCAACCGCCGTCATAGCATTTCCGTCGGGTGCACCGCATCTGTCGTATATGAATCTACAACAGATACCCTTTCATTTTAGCACAAACAAAACCGGAATACAAGCCATTTCCCTTCGGCTATTTGACGGTTTTTCCCGGGATCTTTCAGGCATTTTGCCGATAGGACAGCTTCAGGGAAGCCATATACGCAGCAGATGGCTGAGAGTCTCTGTCACCCGTTTCATCTCCGCCTCGTCCGGGATACTCCCTCCGTATGCAATCTCTTCAAAAAGCGATGTCGCATTTGCAAAATCCTCCGAACCGGGCACACCGGCCGCCTTGGCGGCAAGTACACGGGGCGTGTCAGACAGACGCAGAGAGGAATCCCGCTCCCGCATCACCGCAACCGTTACCGCATACGCATAGCGCAACCTGGCAGGTTCGTCCGAACAACGGTGCAGGGCGGCAAGAAACGCCCGAAACGTCCGCACCGGCGCCGTGCGCGGCGCTGTAACCGCAAAAACCTGCACCTCTTTATTTCCGGCTTCTGCGCGGGAAATTCCCGGGACACTTTGCGTATCATACGCCTTTCTTCTGCCAAACCAAAAGCCAAGCAGGGCATAAAACGCGGCAAGCAAGCGTGCGAGAAAGGCACGCACCGAATCCCGGCGGCGAAAAATCAGCACAACCAAAGCACCGGCACACAGGAGCAGAAACAGCAAAAAGAGCGCCTCTGCAACCGTAGAATGCCCGACACCAACCTGCCTGAAAATAAAATTCTCCGCTCCCTGCCGCACAGCCTCCGGCTCCCGGTAGGAATCATCCTCGCCAGCATCCGCTCCGCCGCCGAGCAGCGCAAAAAAGAGAATCCGGAACAACACCATAACCCCTGTCATTCCCACAACACACAGGCAGAAAAACACCGCAAACACAGGCAAAAGAAAACCGGTCATCCCGCTGTTATATGCACGCGCCTGCTCACTGACGAAAATAATCTTCGTCTTTCGGCATTGCTCGGACAAAAACTGCTGATTGGTCGCCCAAAGGAGAAGTGCTCCTGCGCCTGCGGCACAAATGGCGCATGTCGGATCGTTGAGATTCCGGATACCAGCCAAAATTCCCGCCAGGAGAAACAGGAGCAGTATGGCTCCGCCGCCGTACACCCCCAAAAGACGTTCGGTCGGGACAAACCACAGAACGG
>FR890533.1:12021-32807 GCA_000433415.1 Clostridium sp. CAG:448 | reverse complement strand
GCAGACGCAGGATCATAGCCGCCAGGCACCGCGGCGGCATTCTCTGTCATCCACGTCCGGACAACGGTCCCGGTTATATAGGACAGCACAACCGCAACCAATCCCATCGGCAAAAGCAAAGCCGTCCGTGCCTTCCCACTGATACGGTTGTCACCGTCTGTCCGCCGAACCCGAAAGAACATGCAAATCGCCCCCTCCAGTCCGGTTCCGACAAAAAACACGGTTAATATGAAAAGAAAGCAAAACGGAACCGCAAACCAACCGTCTGAAAGCGGCGGTACAAAAAAGGCGCATAAAAGCAGTCCGACTGCGGCAAGTGCCGCCATACGGACCCAAAAGCCGTGATGCCCGGTTGACACCCTGTCTTCCATACGATTTCCTCCCATCCGCTTTTTCCGAGATATTGTTCCCGCTCAGAGTTCCGCAAACGGCTGCGGAATTTTCATTTCCTCCAGTTTGCGACAATACGCACGCACACGATCGGGCGCATAATCTTCCACACGGTGACCGTCAAATCCGACACTGACCTGTACCCCGGAGCGGCGCACAATCTCCTGCTGTTCCGGTGAGTCAAAAAACTGCAGCATGTACGGATGCACACGGTAATGGTGAATGGAATCGTAACTGACATTCATCTCCCAAAAAATACCCTGCTCCGCCATACGCGAAAAATAGGAAAGGGGATCCTCTCCCAGGCGTTGAATCAAAGCAAACAGATCGGTGTGCGCAACGCCGACGCGGCACCCCAGACGTGCGGCATAGGCAAACAGATCATTCTCCGTGACGGTCTGCTCCCGGGGCGCATCCAGATTCTCGATCAGACAATAATCAAAATATGAAACATCCTCCGCCTTTGGCAACGCGTGCCGCCCCGTTCGCAACGTGCACACCTCAATCCCCCGCAGTACCGTAATGCGGTCGGCATATTTTTCACGGATCAGGTTGATATGGTCGTAGTAACGCCGCAGACACCGGTAATAATCCGTCCCGGCGGGAACCTCATTGTTGACAAAAAAATCATAGCGCGAAAATCCGATCCCGTAATTGTGATCGGTAATTCCGAACAGACGGATTCCGCCGGCAATGGCAGCCTCAACAATCGTTTCCGGCGCATCCTTACCGCAAAAGGAGTAATAGGTATGTGCATGAAGATCCTGTATCATAAAAAATCCACCTTCCGAACCTCAATAGGTTTTGTAATAAATTTCCGCATCTGCAGGAAAATCCCGCACGTCCGCGCGGGAAGTTGTCAGATAAAAAACGACCTGACACCCCTGTGCCGTCATTGCGTGCCAAAAATTGACCAGGCAGGTGTCCAGATAGGCGCTGACAACAACAAAATTCCGGCTCCCGCGGTACAGCTCCGGGTATGCGGCAATATGCTCCAGCATTTGATCCGCCGGCACCGATACCGTCGGTCTGACCGATGCAAGCAAGCGGAATGCGTCCAACGTATCCCCTCTGCCGCAATAAACGCGACTGCCGTAAATTTCTGTCCCGACACCGTCTTCGCAGACAGCCTGCGCACCCGCGGCAACCGATGCGGTATTGGTAATCAGGCGCACCGGCACATCGGAAGCGGCAGCCCGGTCAAACAGGGAAGCGCAGACCCGAATATTGCGCTCCAGCGCCGCCGTATCCGAACTGGTCCGGTGCAATTCAATCGGGCGCGTATTCATATTCAACAATACATTAAAATCAAAACGAACAGTTTTCTCTTCCTCGCGAACCATCAGTTCCCCGCGCATGGCGGTCTGCTTCCAGTTGATCCGATTCATGGGATCCGAATCCGTATACGGTCGTGCGCCGCAGATATACAACGGATCCGTGACGGGACAGTGGTTGGTGATCAGATCTCCGCTCAAACCGAAGGAGCAGATATACCCCGCCGACAGACTTTCCGTGCGCGGCAGGACCACCAGGCGATTCCGTCCGCCCTGAGCCGGCACAAGATGCATGGTCTGCACACGCATTCCCAGAAGATCTCCGCCGAGGGCAATTGCTCCGTCAATCTCGTATTTCCCGCGCACCTGACAGCGCACACGCAACCGGCGCCGGATGCCGATGCCCGGTCGCAGGACAAAAAGGGATTGGACGCGCGACGTCTTTGTCACCCGTTTTTTCTCCGCCTTCTCGCCCGTTTCCTCCACGAGGATAAACTCCAGTCCGTCCGGCAAATCGGTGGAAAGGCGGACAAACGGCAGCGGAAACCTGCCGATGTTTTCCAATGTTTCATACAGGAAAACATCGTCCCCCTCAAACACTTCACCCGTTTGCAGAGAAACCGTGTACCGAACTTTGGAAAGACCGATTTTCCGGTACACCAGGTACTGCGCAAGTGCAGTCAACACCAATGCGGCAAGCACTGCCCATATCCACATATGCGACCTCCTTTCCCACAAATGCAACGGCAAAGCCGTCAATGTCACTCAGCCGTCCATACCGTCATCCGGAAAAATGCGTGGAATATGCCGTGTGCACTGCGGGCAGACCGTTTCTCCGTGACGGGCAACCGCCCCGCAGAAGGGGCAGAGCACCTCCCCGCGCGCCTGCGCATCCGGGGAAACCGGATACGGAACGCCGCGCAGGTGCAGAATCCGCTCTCCTTTGCGATAATATCCTCCAAATCCGCCTTCCGGAACCTGCGCATACACCCTGCGGCGAACGCCGTTTTCGTCCGTCACCCGCATTTCCATGCGCATATATTCCCCGACTCGCTGTTTTCCTGAACGGTTTCTGCCCCTGCCGTAGTAGTGAACCGTATCGGTATCGGTCAGAATGCCGCAAACCCGCCGGTCGGAAAACAGATACCACAGACGAAACAGCGGCACCGCGCTTGCCAGGGCAAACAGCGGTATCAGCAAAAGAACCAACCACTCCTCACGCCATAATGCATCCCAGCCGCGCTTCCACGCGGGAACACCCCGCAGATAATGGAGCGTGGCAAAGCCAATCAAAAGAAACCAGACCAGTGTTCCACCAATCCGTTTCAACACATCCCGTACAGCGGCACGCCTGGCGAACGCGCGCCCCTGCGGCGACAGCCGGACCGCCGGCATGGTTCTTCCGGCAGCCGGATTTTTACGCCCCCTCATGCGATCGGAGCGGGCAGCGTGTCCAGAATCAGTGCAATCACATTTTCCGCCGTGTCGGTCAGACGGACGGTGTTTTGTGAGCGCAGCAAAACACGATGCGCAAGTACAGGCACCGCAAGTACCTTGACATCATCGGGCAAAACATAATCTCTTCCCTCACATGCCGCATACGCCTGTGCGGCACGCATCAGGGCAAGCGTTCCGCGCGGGCTGACGCCCAAACGCAGCCGTGCATCCCGCCGCGTTTCGGAAACAATCGCAACCAGATAATCACGAATGCAATCGCTGACATGCACCTGACGAACCAAGCGCATCGCGTCACACACCGATTCACGGTCACATATAGGATGCACCGCCTCCAGCGGCGATGTCTGCTCATAGGCAAACAGAATTCTTTTTTCCGCCTCCGGCTCCGGATATCCGACCGAAAGACGTGCAAAGAAGCGGTCAAGCTGTGCCTCCGGCAACGGGAAGGTTCCCTGCGATTCCACAGGGTTTTGTGTGGCAATCACAAAGAATGGGGCAGGCGGATTCCGCGTTTCCCCGTCAACGGTGATCTGCCCTTCTCCCATGCACTCCAGAAGTGCGGACTGTGTGCGGGGTGTTGCACGGTTGATCTCGTCCGCGATCAGGATATTGGTAAATACCGGACCGGGGCGGAATTCAAACCGCCCCTCCTTTTGGTTATACCAATTGATTCCCGTCAGATCCGCAGGAAGAAGGTCCGGCGTAAACTGCACGCGTTTGCACTCCGCGCGCACCGACTTTGCCAAAGCACGCGCAAGACTTGTTTTTCCCGTGCCGGGAATATCGTCCAAGAGCAGATGTCCGCCTGCAAAAAATGCGGTCAGAATCAGCCGGATCTGTTGGTGCTTTCCATAAATCACCTGCTCCATATTGTCAGAAATTGCCCGGTACAGCTCCCCGACATCTCTGATTTCACGTATCTCCATCTTCCGCTCCTTCCTGTCCGCCAACACCGTCTCTTTCCGCGTCATCACACGCTTCCGCACGGTCCTGAACGGTCAGCGTCAAAAGATTCCGCTCTGCAACGGCACCACGTACCTCAATCATATATTCCAGTATCAGCTTGCCCTCGCTGAGCAGGCAATTGTCCACCCGCAGTGTAAAAACACCGATGGAAAAGCCTGCGTACGGCGTATCATAGGCACACAGGTGCCGCCTGCCTGCCTCAAAAGTCAACGCAGTACGGACCGCTCCCGTGCGCAGCATGCTGACAAGTCCGGGTGTGCGGGTGTCAAACGCGATCATCACCGACGATCCCTCCATACCGGTCAGCTCCGTCTCGTCATACCGCAGACACACCGTCGTTCCGGACTCCTCCAGCAGCCCCGCCGAAATGGTTTCCAGGCGTTCCCTTTCCGTAATTTCCCCGTCGGGTTCCGCCGCGCGTTCCTCTTCCAGCATGTCAAGATAATCAATCACATTGCCGGATTCCAGGCTCTCATCCATCATAGTACCCAACATGGCATTTTCCTGTTCGGTCCGCTCCGAAACAATCCGGATTGCCACATTCCGCACCCTTTTGCTTTCGCTGTCCATTGTATTCACTCCGCATCCTCTTCTCTCACCGTTTATTTAATGAAATTATAATGGATTTGATCACACTTGTCAAGGGATGCGGTGGATTCTCTCCGCAACCTCTGCGCATTTCTTTCCGTTACCCATCGAATCGTTGAAAATTTACACAATTGTAACAGTCAAACCTCTTGAAAAACCATGCAAAATATCGTATAATAAGCGTAGGTATGTGTCCCCTTTTGCAAATCCATGGACACAATCAATTCCGGAACGGAGGTTATTTTATGAAGCTTACATCCAAACTACTTTGCCTTGCACTAGCTTTAACCCTGTTGTTCGGTGCATTTTCCTGTGCCGCAGGAGATCAAACAGGGGATGAGGATACGACCGGTTCCTCTACAAAAGCGCCCGCCGCAACCGATGCCGCCGACACCGGCGAACGTCTTGACGTTGAAGCAAAAAATTGGGGCATCACCGCTAAATTCATGACACGCGATGCCGCAGAATGGTCCACAGTGGATATTTTCGCCGAAAAAGACTCCTCTGACCCCATCCAGTCTGCTGTTTTCCGGAGAAATTTGGATGTCGAAGAAAACTACGGCATCAAAGTGGAAGAATGGAAGACGCCGGATACGCAGGGTGAAGTGGAAAAAGTGGTCAAAAGCTCCAGTCAGGATTATGCCGCCGTCGTAGGACAGCTTGTTGACATGGCTCCCCTTTCCGCCAACGGACGCTTCTATGATCTGCGTTCCCTGCCGAATATTGATCTGACAAAATCATGGTGGGATCAGAAGGCGGTGGAAGGTCTTTCCGTGGCGAACAAGGTCTTTTATGCAACAGGCGATCTTCTGACCAGCGACAACGACGCAACCTTTATCATCATGTTCAACAAGACCATTCTTGAGAACAGCGATCTGCTCGGCTCTACACTGAGCGGTGTGAAAGGAACAAATCTTTACGAACTGGTTGCCAACAAAGAATGGACGCTGGAAAACATGTACCGTCTGGCGCAGGCGGCGACCAAGGAAATGGGTGGAGACTCCGAAAAGCTGAGTCCGTATGAAGACCAGGTTGGTTTTGCTATGACCGGTAATGTACCGTTCTCACTCCTGTATGGCGGAGGCGTTATCGTAACCAAGAAAAACAGCGATGACATCCCCGAATTCCAATTGAGTGACGCCACCGCGCTCAGTCGCGCAGACGAGGTGGTCAGTGCTGCATACAGACTGTACGGAGATGGAAAAATTTCCTTCAACCTGGAGCAGGAGCACGAAGGAAATGGCGTTCAGCAGAACGGAAAGGATTGTTTCGGCAACGGTCACGCACTCTTCTTTGGCGAATGTCTGCAGGTCGTGATTCGTCTGCGCTCGCATTCCATCAACTTCGGCGTCATTCCCTATCCGCTGCTCGACTCTTCCCAGGACTCTTACTACTCCGTCATGAATAATGTCGGCGGCGTTGTGGCAATTCCCATCTGCCTGACCGAAAAAAATGCAGAAAACGCTGCCGTAGCGTTGGAGGTACTCGCTGCAAAATCGCAAAACACGCTGACGCCTGCGTACTATGACACCACGCTGATCGCCAAGGGAACAAAAGACACCGAGTCCAAACCGATGATTGATCTGATTCTGGAAACACGTGTTTACGACCTCGCCTATGTTTACGGTTGGGCAGGCGCAACCACCAAACTTGCCGCATTGATTTCCAAGGGCGGGAGCGTCACAACTGCGGTAAAAAGAATGCAGTCAAGTATGAATAGACATATCAAAGAAACGCTGAAAGGAATGAATATTGACTAACCGTTCAATATAAGCAAACCAAAAAGGAGAAAACCATGAAAAAACTACTTGCATTGCTGTTGGCATTGCTGATGTTGGTTCCGCTTGTCGTGTCCTGCGCTAACAACAACAGCGATTCCGAAGGTGAAAGCACCACAAAATCAACCGCTTCCGAAAACGGCACAAACGAAACCGACACCGGGGAAAAAGTCGATGTTCCGGATACCAAGTACGGCAAAGATCTGACCTTTTTGTGCTTCAATGACAGCGGAGAATGGTCCGTTGTGGATATCTACACCGAAAAAGACAGTGATGACGTACTCAAAAGCGCTATTTTCCAAAGGAACCTTTACCTGAAGGACACTTATGATGTCACGATCAAAGAAGTGCAGGAAAAGGACATTGCCGCCAAGGCAAAAACAGAACAGGCTTCAAATTCCGATGCTTACCAGGCATATATCGCCCCGCTGAACACCTCTGCCACGCTCGCCTCTCAGTCGTATCTGTATGACCTTGCCGGCGGCGACGTGCCCTATATCAACCTGTCAAAATCCTGGTGGGATCAGTCTGCGAATGCCGGGCTGTCTATCGGAAACCAGATTTATTTTGCCACAGGAGATCTGCTGACCATCGACAACGATGCAACCTTCATCCTGATGTTCAACAAGAAAATGGTAGAAAACATGTCGGGAACCCTGACTTCTCCCTACGAACTGGTAACAAATAACCAGTGGACGCTGGCAAAGTTCCGCGAGATGGTCGAACTCGCAAGAAAAGACCTGGACGGAAATGCTGCAGATGCAAACAGTTACAAAAATGACCAGTTCGGTCTTGCCGGCGGTCAGGAAATGGTTCTTGCATTCTTCTATGCAAGCAACATGACTTCTGCAACCAAGGATGCGGATGACCTGCCTGTATTCGCGCTCTCCGACAAAAACGCACAAACCAAAGCAGACGATTACTTCAAATGGGCAAAAGAGGTTCTTTACAACAAAGAATCCACCGTAATCTTCCATGAAATCGGTACCGGTAGCAGCTTCCAAGATGCCATGGACTGCTTCACGACAAACCGTTCGCTGTTCTACGGCGAATGCCTGCAGTGCGTAACGCGTATGCGCAAGTATAATATCGACTTCGGTATCATTCCCTACCCCAAATACGACGAAAATCAGGACAACTACTACGGCTATGTCAACACCGTTGCGCAGGTCGTTGCAGTGCCGAAGACCAATACCGGGGACAGCTTGGAAATGACCGGTGCAACCATTGAGGCAATGGCTGCCAAATCCCAGTCCACGCTGACCAAAGCTTATTATGACATCAACCTGATCTCCAAGGGAACCAAAGATACGGAATCCGAACCGATGCTGACCATCATTTTGGAAAATCGAATCTTTGATTTGGGTTATGTGTACGAATGGGGAAAACTGGTTTCCGGTAACTTCATCACCATCGCAAAAAGCGGCAATGGCTTCTCCTCCAAAATCAAAACTTATGAGAGAAGCTACAACAAAGGTCTTAATGAGACCCTGAAGGCATTTAAACTGAAATAACCGGAGGATACCATGCAGAAGGAAACCGTTGTTTTTCATGTCGGCGGTATGATGTGTAAACATTGTGCCTCCCATGTTGAAAAAGCACTCAAAGAAGTTGGGGGTGTTCATTCCGCCTGCGTAGATTTGGCGCAAAACACCGCAACCGTGACCTTCTCGACAACCGCTACCGACGTTGCCGCCCTCCGGGCTGCCATCATCGGCGCCGGTTATGAGGTCATCGGAGAATAAAATTCAACGCCTGTTCCGATCATCGGGACAGGCGTTTCTGCACTTTCCCGGCAGGTGCCGGCGGAGAGTGGGTTGTAAACCAATGGTTTTGTTCGGTTGACAAACCGAACAAAACGTGTTATAATGAAACGGTATTGCACATACAAAGAGAAGTGAGGTGAAACGGTTTGAAGAATGACAAAAAAGAGCGCATCAACCGATCCCGGAAACAACGACGAGGGGTGACTCTGTTGACATTGCTTCGCGGCAGTCGCCGCTTTTTTGTGCTCTGCATTCTGTCCTCCGTTCTGGTAACGGCGCTTGAAATGTTGATTCCGCGCATTGTTTCCGTCACGGTGGACTCCATTATCGGCAAGGAGGAGCTGCATCTTCCGGTTTTTGTCCGAACATGGATTGAACAGATCGGCGGCGTGGAGCGGCTGCGGGAAAATCTGTGGATCATCGCTTTGTTGGTTGCAGTCGTCGGCATTGTAACGGCTCTTCTCAAATATCTCAATACCTACACCAATATCCGCGGCGCGGAAGCCTTTGTCAAAACCATGCGCGACCGGCTGTTTGTCAGCATTGAACATCTGCCGGCATCCTGGCATGCGCAAAACAAAACGGGGGATATTATCCAGCGCTGCACCTCCGATGTGGAAACGGTCAAGCAGTTTGTATCCAACCAGTTGATCTCGATCTTCCGGATTGTCATCCTGATGGCGCTCTCTCTGACCATGATGTTTCTGATGCACGCCAAGCTGGCACTGATCGCCGCGTGCTCTGTCCCCATTGTTCTGACATATTCCCTTCTGTTCCGGGCGCGCATTGCCAAGCTGTTTACCGCCTGCGACGAAAGCGAAGGCGTTCTTTCCGCCGTAGCACAGGAAAACTTGACCGGTGTACGCGTTGTGCGGGCGTTCGGCAGAGAGGCTTACGAGCGGGATAAATTTGAAGAAAAAAACAACATCTATACCCGGCTGTGGATGCGGCTAAACTGGCTGTTTACTTGGTTCTGGAGCGTCGGTGACCTGCTCTCCGGAATTCAGAATCTGCTGGTCTTGGTATTCGGCACGGTTCTCTGTGTCCGGGGGCAGTTGACGGTCGGCAACCTGATTGCGTTTATTTCCTACAATGCCATGCTGATTTGGCCGGTACGTTCCCTGGGGCGTGTGATTTCGGATATGAGCAAAGCGGGCGTTTCCATCGACCGTATCCGCTACATTCTCAATGCCGAACCGGAAGATGCCGGCGGCGCAGAAAAAACAGACTGGCACGGCGATATTGTGTTCGATCATGTATCCTTCTCCTACGACGAAAAAAAGAAGGTCGTGGACGATGTCAGCTTTACGGTTCCGGGCGGCACGGTTTTGGGAATCATGGGCGGCACAGGTTCGGGAAAATCCACGCTGATTGCCCTGCTTGACCGGCTATATGATCCGCAGGAGGGAACTATCTCCATCGGCGGCGTTCCGGTTACGGAACTGAACCGAGAAGAACTGCACCGGGCGGTGGGCTATGTTCTGCAGGAACCGTATCTCTTTTCCAAAACCATTGCGGAAAACATTGCGATTACGCAGGAGAGTGTGGACATGCAAGCCGTCAGGGACGCAGCGACGTCCGCCTGCCTGGACCGTGCCATTGAAGAATGCAAGGACGGATATGATACCGTCGTGGGCGAACGCGGAGTCACCCTTTCCGGCGGTCAGAAACAGCGCTGCGCCATTGCGCGGATGCTGCTGTGCGGATGCCCGATTATGGTTTTGGACGACTCACTGTCGGCAGTAGATACCGAAACGGACATCCGGATCCGGGAAGCACTGCGACAGCGCTTTACCGGCAGTACCGTGATCCTGATCTCACATAGGATCACCTCACTGATGTATGCAGACAATATTCTGGTCATGGAAGACGGAAAAATCGTACAGAGCGGCACCCATGAGCAATTGATCGCACAGGGCGGTATTTATGCCCGTATTGCCGCAATGCAAAAAGGCGGGGAGGTGAGCGGACAATGACCGAACGCGAAGAACGAAAAAAGCAAAAAGCAGAAAGCGTACATCTTCCCTTCTGGGGAATTCCGAAAATCTGGCGGTTTATCCGCCCGTACAGCGGCATTTATTTTCTGCTGGTTGCCATGATGCTGCTTGTCGGCGTGATCGACATTCTGATGCCCCGTTTCCAGGAGTATGCAATCAATCATTTTATCGGTGGGGAGACACTGGAAGGCATCTGGCTATTCGCCGGCGCCTATTTTCTGACGCTTGCACTGCAGGTTACCATGAACCTTGTGGGAATTTATCAGGCAAACCGTGTTGAAATGTACGTCGGCCGTGATATGAAACGCGCCTGCTTTAACCATCTGCAAACACTTTCTTTTTCCTACTTCAACCGCAACAGTGTAGGGTACCTGCATTCGCGGGTCATGAGCGATACTTCCCGCATCGGCGGCGTATTGGCTTGGGACACGGTGGACGGTGTCTGGAACCTGACCTATATGCTCGGCGCCTCCGTGGTTATGCTCCTGATGAACTGGAAGCTGGCTCTGTGCGTACTGATTATTGTCCCGCTCCTTTCCATCGTCTCCGCCTTCTTCCAGGGACGGCTGGTTTTTCTCAACCGGAAGATCAGAGAAACCAACTCTCAGATTTCCGGTAAGTTCAACGACGGCATCGTCGGCATCTCCTCTGTACGGACGTTGGGAATTGAGGACAAGGTGGCGGACGAATTCCGGGAAACGACCGAACAGATGCGACGGTATTCCGACCGTGCCGGTCATTTTCGCGCACTGTTCCGCACGGTTATTTCCGGTGCGGCGTCGGTTGCGTTGGCGCTGGTGCTCTGGCGCGGCGGTCTGATTGCACTGACAGCCGAGGACTTGGGGGCAGTTGCCATGCTGTCCGTCTTTATGACCTACGCGCAAGGAATGATGGAACCGGTACAATGGTTGGTCAACGCAATTTCGGACCTGATCACGGTACAGGTCAATATCGAGCGGACTTCCAAACTTCTGGAAACCGAATCAGACGTCACCGACCGACCGGAGGTAATCGAAAAATACGGCGATGTTTTCTCCCCCAAACGGGAAAATTGGGAAAGTATCCGCGGCGATGTGACCTTTGCGGACGTTTCCTTCCGGTATCCGGACGGAAACGAGTACGTTCTGGAGCATTTTAATCTGGACGTTCCTGCCGGAACAACCGTCGCCATTGTAGGTGAAACGGGCGCGGGAAAATCCACGCTGGTCAACCTGGTCTGCCGTTTTTACGAACCGACCGCCGGCAAAATTCTGATTGACGGATGTGATGTCCGTGACCGCGCGCAGATCTGGCTGCACTCCCAAATCGGGTATGTGCTGCAAACACCGCATCTGTTTTCCGGTAGTGTGGCAGAAAATCTGCGCTACGGCAATACCGAGGCAACCGAAGAGGAAATGTGGCAGGCGCTGCGCCTGATTTCCGCAGACAAAGTTGTCGAGAGAATGGGACAGGGTCTGCAAAGCGATGTCGGCGAGGGGGGCGATTCCCTTTCCACAGGCGAAAAACAGCTTCTTTCTTTTGCCCGCGTTCTGCTGGCTGATCCGCGTATTTTTGTCCTGGATGAAGCTACGTCCTCTGTAGACAGTGAAACGGAACGGCTGATTCAGAATGCAACCGAAACGGTTATGCGCGGTCGCACCTCCTTTGTAATTGCCCATCGCCTTTCCACCATCCGCAATGCCGACGTCATTCTTGCCGTCCGCGGCGGAAAAATTGTGGAAAGCGGCACACATGATGCACTGATGGCGCAAAAGGGATACTACTATACCCTCTACACCAGACAATTTGAGGACGAGCAAACCAAAAAAACGCTGGACAATGCGTAATTGTTCCGGTCTTCACAAAAGACAGGTTGCGGCGGTACCGATCTTGTGTACCTGTCGCAGCCTTTTTGTGTCCGGCATACCGGTTATCCGCGACAGGCGCAGTAGCTGCATTCCGCAGCAAGGGCGAAGCGCAAAGAAAATTCCAACCATTCCCTTGGATTTATTCCGCCGAAAAGGCAAAAAAATCACAAAACCCTCTTGCAATAGGGATGAAAATTTGTTATAATGGTGGTACTATCACATTTTCGTCACAGACCGAACTCCGCCATGCGGTGGTTTTCACAATGGGCGAAACACAAAAAAGGAGATCGCTATGAACAAAAAGAAGCTATGGCTGGTCCTTTTGACGGTTGCTCTCTGTCTTGGTATTTGCGCAACGACATTTCTTCTTGTCGCCGCCAAGCGCCAGAACGGAGCACCAACGGGACAAATTTCCGAAAATGCAGGTAATCTGCAAAATCTCGCCGACGGTAATCGTCTGATTGCGAAGGCGGATAACTATGAAGGCACCCTGACCTACAAACGGGTGGGTGACAGTGCTGACAAAATTGAAATTTCCTATGAATTGAACGGTGAAAGAAAAACGTTCACGGTTGACGGCAAGCTCAACTACATCAGCGGCGGATTCGCTGCAACTGACGACGTGGGCAGAAGCATCTACAACCAGTACTCTCAGTTTACCACCACCTGGGCAAAAATCAAAGGCAACAAGGCTGTAGAGTATACCAGCGATCCGCGGACCATCGGCGTTTACGGCGAGAACGGCGAACACTATGTCGGTCTTTTCTACTTCCTGTGGATGGGCGAGCATGGCGACTCCGGCATCTTTGACATGAACAAGATCATTCAGGAAAACGGTGCCAATGCAGGCAGCCTCAGCTGCGGTGCGTGGGGTCCCCAGGGTGCTATGCACTTTTTTGCGGAGCCTCTGTACGGCTACTACTACTCCAGTGACCGTTGGGTCATGCGGAAACATATGGAGCTGCTTTGCAATGCCAATGTGGACTTTCTGTACTTTGATGTTACCAACGGTTACCTGTACCTGAACAACCTCAAGGCAGTAATGGAAATTCTGCACGAGCTGAACGAACAGGGCTTTGACGCGCCCCAGGTCGTTCTGTATACGCATTCCAGTTCCGCAAACGTCGTCAAGCAGGCGTATGACAACATCTACAGCAAAGATCTGTATCCGGATACCTGGTTTATGTTGGACGGCAAGCCTCTGGTCATCGCAGAGCAGAGTGACAACATCAACGATTTCTTCACAATTCGCGTACCCCAGTGGCCGAATGAACCCAACCGGACCGAGCCGTCCATGCCCTGGATGGACTGGACCTGGCCGCAGAGACTCTTCACGGGTCCTGACGGAAACCCCGAGTCGATCAGCGTATCCATCGGACAGCACAGCGGCAACTGCCTGTTCTCTTCCTCCGCGGTTTACGGAGATCTGAAGTTCGGTGCCGGCAATCAGGTTAACCGCGGACGTTCCTTTGACGGATCGACCAAGAATCTGACCGACGACTCCTACAAACTGGGGCTCAACTTCCAAAGACAGTTCGACTATGCAGTAGAAAAAGATGTCAAATTCGTGCTCGTGACCGGATGGAACGAGTGGGTTGCACAGCGCCAACCTGCTATGATGGGATACGAAATCGCCTTTGTTGACACCTGCAATCCGGAATACAGCCGTGATATTGAAATGATGCGCGGCGGTTATTTCGACAACTACTACATGCAGCTCGTCAACAACAATATGACTCTCAAGGGCGCGGCACCGGTCATCGTGCAGGACGCTCGCCACGCAATCGATGTCAACGGCGCGTTCTCTCAGTGGGATGTGGTTCCGGTTGCTTACACCGATATGCAGGGTGATACTGTTGCCCGTAAAAATATGTCCTTCGGCAAGCAGCTTCTGACCAATGAAACCGGCAGAAACGACATTGTCACCGCAAAGATCACCAGCGATACAACCTACATGTACTTCTACGTCAAGTGCGCTGAAAATATCACCGCTTATGACAACAACACCAGTTGGATGCAGATTTACCTGAATACAGACAATGCCACCACCGGTTGGTACGGCTATGATTACATCCTGAACTACCAGGTCAGTGACACCGCCTCCACAATCGGTAAATACAACGGTAAGGACAATGCTTTCAGCTTTGCTGCCGCAGACGAGGTTGCATATAAGGTTGAAGGCAATGAGATGATGATTGCCGTTCCGATGGAGCTGATCGGCATCGAAAAGTATGACCAGATTTATGTACAGTTCAAGTGCGCCGACAGCACCACGCAGTACGATGAGATGGAAGATTTCTACATTGACGGCGATGTTGCACCGCTTGGCAGACTGAACTGGGTTTACCAGAACTACATTCCCGGCGTTACCGAGGGTGAAGGTCATTCCGTCGTCAAGGTTGCCGACAAGGCAAAGCAGATCGACGAGGAAAACACCCCGCCTGTAACCACCGTCGAGGAAACGACCGAGGAACCGACTTCCGAAGAGACTTCTGCTGAAGTTACCACAGAGGATGTAACCGCAGAAGGAACCACGGCGGAAGAAACCACCGGAGATACAAAAAATAATGGTTGCGGCAGCCTGATTGGCAGTTGCATGGTTGTTACCGTCTGCGCTCTGGCAGTTGGCACCGTCATTTGCAAAAAGAAGGAAGACTGATTAATTTGATCGGTTTTTGCCCCCGGCATTTGCCGGGGGCTTTTCAATTGAGACAAGTTTGTCTACACCCCTCTGTCAGCGGAGAGATGCGGGCAGATTGTCCAACATATTTTCGATAAAGATTCCGTAACCGGTTGTCGGATCACTGATCAGCACATGCGTCACGGCTCCCACCAGTTTTCCGTTCTGCAAAATCGGGGAGCCGCTCATTCCCTGAATGATACCGCCGCTTCGGGCAATCAGCGCAGGGTCGGTAATTTTTACTGTAAAGCACTTGGGACCGGTCGCATCCGAACGGATGGAAGAGATGCGCACAGCGTACTCGTGCACGCCATCGGTTCCCAGCGTACAGCGCACAACCGCATCCCCCTCCTTCAGCTCAAAGCGGGAAGCAACCTCCACGCTTTCACTGTCAAAGCCGGAGGGAGGTGCTGTAAAAACGCCGAACACGCCGCAATCAGTATTGTTCAGCAGCGTTCCTGTCTTTCCGGTTCCGAAGTAACCTTTGATCTCGCCTGGCGTCCCGGAAGTCCCCTTGGACAGTCCGCTGACCGTCACATCCGTCACGGTACCACGGCGCATGGGGATCAGCTTCCCGCTTTCTCCGTCGCAGATACCGTGTCCCAGCCCGCCAAAGGCATGGTCGTTTTGTCGGATAAAGGTAACGGTTCCGATCCCGGCGCCGCTGTCACGGACATACAGACCGGTTTTATATCTGCCGTCAGCACGGTCATATCGCGGGGTCAGCGTGACATCTTTTTTCTCGGAACCGTGCATATAGGTGATGGTTACGGGCTTCCCGCCGCCGGCATTCACAGCATCGGAAAGTTCGCTTGCGGTTGCGACCGCCTTGCCATTGACTGCCGTTACGCGATCACCCGGATGCAGATTTCCGGCGGCGGCTGCGCTTGTATCCACATTGGTAATCAGCACGCCGTCGGTAATAAATTTCACCCCAAACGGCATTCCGCCGGGGCACAGACGTAAGCCCGCGTATCGGAAGGTTTCGCCGTGATCCGGCGCCGCCGATGCGGGAAGTATCAATGAAGACAAACAGAAACATATCAGAAGGAAAAGGGATAAGACGGAAATCGCCCGTCTCCCGATATGGGGAATTTGATTGATTTTCATGGGCATGTGTCCTTTATTTTTATTTTGGAGAATGGAGCATTAAAAATCCGCACGTCCCTTCCGGGTACGTCGCAGGTGTTCAGAAAATAGCATGCACCGTTCGGAACTTTTCATGTGTAACAATAAATGTGCGGGATATGGGCTTGCGGGAAACCGCGGCAAAGAATAAGTGTGTTGACATTTTCTGATTTTGTGGTACAATACTCTATGAAAACGACGGAATTAAGGCATCACTGCGCAATTGCACCATCGGAATTACGCGGTAATGCCTTAAAACGGAAAGGAGCAAAAAATGCAAAATCCGGCAACAATTTCCGATTGGAATTCCCCGCACATCAAAGCGCGCTTTTCTGTCCTTTGCAGGGAGGAAATATGTACCGCGCAAAATTGCTACCGCGGCGGGGTCGGAACGCTTGCGGAAAAACGAATGCATCGGGTTTTCAAACGTCTGATCACGGATGACGAAAGCAAGTTGGAAGTGCGCATCAGTGCGACGCTGCAAAAAACAGAGGATACATCAGATAAGGTGCCCCGATTTGTTGCGGATATTCTGACGGACGGCGAGATCATAGAAATTCAGACAGGGAGTTTTTTCCCAATGCAGAAAAAATTGGATTGGTGCATGCATCATACGCCTTACCGTCTGACTGTTATTCACCCGATTGCGGCACGGCGCACGCTTGCATGGCTGGACCCGATCAGCGGCACGGTGGGAAAGCCACGGCGGGTATCCCGTCGGGAAAACGCACTTGTAATCGCGTCCGAACTGTACTGGATCCGACCCATTTTGACCAATCCGGAGCTGCGCCGGCGCTTCTGCCTGGTTTTACCGCTTTTGGAAGTGCAGGATTACAAATGGTTGGACGGCTATTCGGCAGACGGTAAACGCGGCGCGACCCGTTATGAGCGAATTCCCATCTCTCTTCTGGAAACGATCGTGCTCTCCGAGCCGGAAGACTACGCGCATCTCTTTTTTCCCGCCTCCCTTCCCCACCCCTTCACCGCCGCCGAATACGCCGCAGCCACCCGTATTCGCGGACGGACAACCTACTCCGTTTTGCACCTGTTTTGCGAGATGGGCATCCTTCGTCCGGAAGGAAAACGAGGCAGAAGCGTGACGTATACATGGACATGCGAAGAGGAAAGCGCTCCAGTAACACGACATCAGGTATAAATTAAAACAAACGGTTGACAAAATAATGTAAAACCGCCACTTTGGAAGCAAATCAAACAAAATAAAATCGCCGGGCAGTTCGCACCCCGTCGGTGCGCAGTATCACAACCATCGACACCGCGCAGGGATTGTCCGATTGCTTGCCGGCAAAAATTTCTGAAGTTTTTTTCAAAACCCCCTTGACAAAGCAAAGACGACGCGCTATAATAGTGGAGCAATGAACGATTGAGCAAATGTTCAAGTGTTAAAATCACAGAGGAGGAGCAAAACAGGAATGGCAGCAGTACCACAGCAAGCGGCTTTGGGTCAGGCGGAAACGATACCTGAAAGCAACACGGAAATGTTGGTGTCGTTGTGTGAGGACGGCACGGTGGAACGTCTGGCTGGCGTTTTCCGTACTTTCGGTGACGGAACGCGATTGCGCATTCTGTTCGCACTTCTGCGCAAGGAGATGTGCGTCAATGATCTGGCGCAGAACCTGGGAATGACCGTTTCTGCTGTTTCTCATCAGTTGCGCATTCTGCGGCAGGGCGAACTGGTACGCACAAGGCGGGAAGGCAAAACGGTTTATTACGCAATTGCCGACCACCACGTCAGTCTGATTATCCGCAGCGGCGCAGAGCACGTTCTGGAAGATTGAAAAAGCTTTTTTATACAATCAAATAAAAAATTCAACACAAAAAAGGAGAAATAGTCATGCGTAAAGTATTCAAAATGGAAGATCTGGATTGCGCAAACTGCGCGGCAAAAATGGAGGAAGCAATCAAAAAAATCGACGGTGTTACCTATGCAAGCGTCAGCTTCATTGCACAGCGCCTGACATTGGAAGCCGACGATTCCCGTTTCGATGCCATTGCAAAAGAGGCTGCTAAGATCTGCAGCCGTGTGGATGCGGATTGCAGAGTCATTCTCAAGTAAAGTCCGAATTCTGAAACAGTAATACCGTAATCCGGGAGGAAAACCATGTTTGGGCTGACAAAAAAACAGAGCAAGGTTGCCATTCGCATCCTGATCTCTGCACTCTTACTCTTGGCAGTCAATCTGATCATCAGACTGGCACTGCCACAACTTGAAGAAAAGGAAAATGCTGTTTTTGCGCTCCTGCTTTATCTGATTCCCTATCTCGTTATCGGCTACGATATTCTTTGGCGTGCGGTGTGTAATATCGCGCACGGTCAGGTCTTTGACGAAAACTTTCTGATGGTCATTGCAACGCTGGGCGTTCTTGCCATTGGATTCTTCCCGGACGGGGAGGCAGAATACAACGACGCAGTCTTTGTCATGCTGCTCTACCAGGTCGGCGAATTATTCCAGAACATTGCAGTCGGTAAGAGCCGGAAATCCATTGCATCGCTCATGGAAATCCGTCCGGACAGCGCCAATCTGGAACGCGACGGGCAGATCCTGCAGGTTGCTCCGGAGGAGGTTGCAGTCGGCGACATCATTGTCATTCATCCCGGAGAAAAGGTTCCGTTGGACGGCGTGGTCACGGAAGGGCATTCCGGATTGAACACGGTTGCACTGACCGGTGAATCCGCTCCGCGCGAGGTGGATGTTGGCGATGATGTCATCAGCGGCTGTATCAACATGAACGGCGTTCTCCGCGTCCGTGTGACCAAAGTCTACGGAGAGTCTACGGTGGCAAAAATTCTGGAGTTGGTCGAAAGCTCCGGTGAAAACAAATCCAAAAGCGAGGCGTTCATCACCCGTTTTGCCAAATACTACACCCCGATCGTCGTTTTCAGTGCGCTCGCGCTGGCAATCATCCCGCCCCTCTTCACCGGCAATTGGGTTAGCTGGATCACAACGGCACTCACCTTCCTTGTGGTATCATGCCCCTGTGCATTGGTGATTTCGGTTCCCCTTTCCTTTTTCGGAGGCATCGGCGGCGCTTCCCGGTGCGGTATCCTGATCAAGGGTTCAAACTACCTGGAAGCACTTGCGAAATGTGAAGCGGTCGTCTTTGACAAAACGGGAACTCTGACAAAGGGAAACTTCAAAGTCACAGCGGTTCACCCGGAAAAGATCAGCGCGGACAGCCTGTTGGATTTCGCGGCAACTGCGGAGAGCTATTCGGACCACCCCATTTCCCTTTCCCTTAAGCTGGCATATGCCAAGGCAATTGACAACTCCCGCGTAGGAAAGGTGGAAGAGCTGGCAGGGTTCGGCGTGATGGCGGTCATTGACGGACACACCGTTTATGTCGGCAACAGCAAGCTGATGGCAAAAATCGGCGTAGTCTGGCACGACTGTGAAAAGATCGGCACCGTTGTACATGTTGCAGTGGATGGCGTTTATGAAGGTCATATTGTTGTTTCGGATGAGTTGAAACCGGATGCCGTCGATGCAATCAATGCGTTGCGGCACTGCGGCGTCAAGCGCACTGTGATGCTGACCGGCGATACCGAACGGGTCGGGCGTGCAGTTGCTGATGAGCTGGGCGTGGATGAAATGCACGCGGGATTGCTCCCGGCAGACAAAGTATCCTATGTGGAAAAGATGCTGCAGGAAAAAAGCGCCAATGGCGTTCTTGCCTTTGTCGGCGACGGCATCAACGATGCACCGGTACTGGCACGCGCGGATGTCGGCATCGCCATGGGTGCGCTCGGATCGGACGCGGCAGTGGAGGCGGCAGACATCGTCCTGATGGACGATAAGCCCTCCAAAATTGCTAAGGCGATCGGAATATCCCGTAAAACGCTCCGGATTGTGCGGGAAAACATCATTTTCGCCATTGCGGTCAAGGTTTTGGTGCTCATTATGACTGCGCTTCCCTTCTTCACGGTTCCGATGTGGATTGCCATCTTTGCGGATGTCGGCGTTTGCGTTATAGCTGTCTGCAATGCGATGCGTGCCCTGCACAGCGGTCGTGTCGGAGAGGTGCCGCCGAGAAAACCTGCAATTGCCTTCCCTGCGCAAACAGAGAACGGAGAGGACGACAACAAAAAAATCAAAATGTAAATGAAGAACGAAACACGGTATCTCTCAGGGTAAAAAAAGAGATACCGTGTTTTCTTTTTTATGCTGGATTTAATTTATGATCGTTTTTTACCAAACAGACGTTGAAAAAATCCTCCATGCGTTTGCTCTTCACGTAACAATGAACGGCAGTACAGTGTAAAATGCCCCCCATCATCAGCGAACTCATCCATGGTCTGTTCCAAATAACGAACCGCCTTCTTTCCATATGCATCGGTCAGTGAGCCCGTTATTTCACGTAGCCCACAAGAAGAATCCGTCAAGGCCTTTTTCATTTCTTCCGATGCACTTGCGGCAGTATAGATCCGGTACAGAACCGCAAAAATCTGCCCCACGACACCAAAGTCCGCATCCATTTCAGAAGCCTTTCCTTTTCCTCCCCGAGCGTACGTCTGATAGCATATATCCGCACGATAACCGCCGGTTTTCAGATAAGAGCAAAGCAACGTCAACGCCACAGCTGCATCTGCGTTTCCCGGACGAAATTCGGTATCTGCTGTCGCATAGGCGCCGATTTCTTCCCGCTTACGCGGCTCCTGCGGCAGCGCAGCACACAAATCAATCATTCTGTTAACATCACCGGCAACGGTCGCTTCCTTGAAAAGCGCATAAACACGAAGTACACCGTACTGCTTACTTTCATGCAATACACTATTGTCCTTTCCGTAGGCGAGCAAAGATTCCACAGTCCGGTCAGGTTTTCTCTGTTCAGGTGTTCTTCCCATCCGGAACACATCGGTCAGGGAACGGGCAATTAAGGGTGAAAGCGCACGGGACAC
>FR890533.1:6895-12013 GCA_000433415.1 Clostridium sp. CAG:448 | reverse complement strand
AGCGCACGGGACACCATCCGCCCGACAAGCGGATCGGTATCCGTTTGTGCAGTCGTCTCCGCATCCAGCAACTGCCCCAAATCCGCCTGCACACCCGGTTGTAAAAATGCCTGCGCAACCGCATCCGATAGATGCTGGCTTTTACTTTTATCCGTCCCCGGAATCAATGCACACAACTTTTTTACCATGCCAATGCGTGCCACCAATCCACCACGCATCAAAACGGAAACATATTCATCGAAAATTTTGCGGGTATTCCAAACGTTCAGCACCTGTACCGCAACAGCTCTGCCGCAAAAAGTATCCGGATTATCAAACAGCGAAAGCAAGGGATGCGCGGCGCGGCGCTGTTCCGCTTCCAACAAGGCAAACAAACGCTCCGTAAAATCTTTTCGCACAGTCTCCGGTTCACCCGGCAAGTGACGATCAACAAAACCAATCAACGACAGCGCCAAATCATCTCCCTCCGGTAACTGTTCCAAAATGGTCAGATACAGCATCCCGCGGGATGTTTCATTCATATCCGGGTAAACCGTATCAAAAAAGGCCAGAAGCGAAGTCCGCAATGCCCTAGTGCGAATGGCAAGTAACACCTTATCCAAAATCGCATCCTTGGCATCCTGCGCACTGTACCGGTAATATTTACCGAAAAACGTCAACAACTGGGTCTGCAAAAAGCCACCATAAAAAACACCGCACAAGTGCAGGAGCACATTGGTCTGCGTATCTGGTTTCTCACTTTCAAATTGATTGCGGATAAACTGGAAGAGTTTTTCACGCATGGCATCGGTATGAATCAGCTCCAGAACAACAGCCATCAATACCGTACGCGTTTCCTGCGGCTCGGTCGGATAGAGTTTGGTAATCTTCGCAAAAACCTTTTTGGGGATCTCACGGTGTCCCATAGGATACCGCTCCATGGCATGCATCATATGCACGCGATAATCAATCGGCAACGCCTCTCGTGCTCCGTCATACAGCGTCATCAGGTCCAACACACGTTCATCCGTTGCAAGCACCGTTTTCTCCTCGTAAAGCCCACATCCGGCACGGAAAAGAAATACATTTTCAGAAATCCGCTTGAGTGAACACTCCCCGGCGGATTCCTGTGCATCAACAACATGTAAACTAAAGCCAAAATACCGCCTGCACAGTTCCGCATCGGTCAGCATCGCATAAAAATGCTCCACGCACTCCCGATTTGCCGACAATTCCTCCTCACGGATTCCCAAAACCGTCTTCTTTGCAAAATCCACCACAACGCTCTTGACGGTCTGCATACTGTCTGCCGCAAGCGTAATTCCCTTTAGCCGTACCGTCGGATATTGTGTGGTATTCCATACACGGGTAGCAAACGTAAGCTGGCGGCGCAGATAATGGGGCAGAATGTGATATACTGCCTCAATCAGCCGATGCATCCACGCGTCATCCCTACTGTCAGCCGGATCCATAACTACATAAACACTCCGGATTTTCCCACAGAGAGCCAGGAGCAATCCAAACAGAAACCGTTTGACGGTTGCGGGATCATACTGCTCCGCGAACCATGCAGGGGACTCCGTATATACAGGGCAATATCCGACAGGAGGGTAGGAACTGTCAGGACGTGCACCGGAATCGGTCAGAGAAAACCCGGAAAGACTGGTTTGGAACACCGCCGGCTCCAAGATTCCGCCATCTGCCTCGCGCAAAAGTTTCTCTTCCTCTTCCCGCGGAAAAATCAAAGAATGTACCATATAGGAGGTGCGCTCCCCGGTATAGTCCGTCGGCAGATAACTGATACAGCTCTGCACCGCAACACCGGTCTTTGTCAGAAAACGACAATAAACAGGTGGAACGCGTCCTTCACGAATGGCTTCATTATCCGATTGGGTTAGCTTCTGATCGCAAACGATACCAAGCTCCTTCTGTGCGAACTCCTGTGTGATTCCCTCCGAGCAGGCAAAGGTGTCCGGTCCGTCTGTACGGTTAAACATACTGACCCGCGCCGGAACCCGGGAATAAAAATGCTGTAAAGCCATTGCGTTTTTCTATGCCTCCTTCTCTCTTTTTTCCGTCAGTCACTATTCAGTGTCATTAACTCCTGTAAACTGGTGACTCCTTTGAGCACAAGACTCCTACAGGACGTCCACAGGTTAATCATACCGTTATTGCTTGCAAGATTGCGAAGTGATTCTGAGCTTTTTGTCTGCGTCACCATAGATTTCATGGTCTCATCCATATGCATAATCTCGTGAATCGCAACACGCCCTTTGTAACCGCTGTTGTTACAGAACTGGCACCCTTGTGGGCGGAAAATACTGACCGGCTCTGTAATTCCCAGAATTTCCATCTCTTTTTGATTGGTTTTGCCGCGTTTTTTGCAGGCAGGGCAAAGCCGTTTCACCAGCCGCTGTGCGATAACGCCCACAAGCGCATCCGCCACCAGGTAATCCGGGACCCCCATATCCTCCAAACGGGTAATGGCACCGGGCGCATCATTGGTATGTAAGGTACTGAACACAAGGTGTCCCGTAATTGCCGCACGCACCGCAATTTCTGCGGTCTCCTCGTCACGGATTTCTCCGATCATGATGATATCGGGGTCCTGACGCAAAATGGAGCGCAGGGCGGTCGCGAATGTCATATTCGCTTTCTGGTTGACCTGTGTCTGCGTAATTCCGTTCATCGTATACTCAACGGGGTCCTCGACCGTAATAATATTCACGGTCGGTGTATTGACTTCCTTTAGGAAAGAATACAGAGTCGTGGACTTTCCGCATCCGGTAGGTCCGGTCAGAAGAATAATGCCGTGCGGTTGTTCCAGCATGCGGTCAATCACAACGTTTTCCTCATCGGTAAAACCAAGATCCTGTCTGGTAAACCGGAAGGAGGTTTTATCCAAAATACGGATAACAAACTTCTCCCCATGTACCGACGGCAAAGAGGATACACGGAAGTCGTACTCCTTTCCGCCGATGCGCATATTGATTCTTCCGTCCTGCGGTACGCGGCGCTCGGCAATGTTCAGACCTGACATAATCTTGATACGCGCACAGATCGCAGAATATGCCTCAATCGGAAAACTGGCACGTTCCTGCAAATCACCGTCGATACGGTAACGCACACGTACTTTCTTTTCAAACGGCTCAATATGAATATCGCTTGCACGGTAAGGAATCGCTTCTTTGATAATGGAATCCACCAAACGTACCGCAGGGTTGTTCACCACATCATCCGCCGAAGCAATGCCTTCATCGCCACTCTTTATATCGGCAAACAGCTTATCGTCGCTCTCGGTGTTCAGATCGCTCAGCGCGGCAGAGGTGGAGATCACTGCGGAAATGGAATCTATATACCTGTCAATCTGCACCGGCGGTGTCAGGACGACGTCAATCGGACAGCAAAACACTGCGGATACGGCTGTCATGGCGCAAAAATCCAACGGCTTACCGACGGCAAGAAGCAGCACACCGTTTTTGTCAATACTGACCGGTAAAAACTTATTGCGCTTCATGTAATCCAAAGAAAAGCGCTCAAACAGGCTCTTGTCGATCTCCAGCATATCTACCTCGACATAGGGCATGCAATAATACTCCGCAAGCGCCTCCAGCTCGGTCGCCTCGGTCACATATTCCTTGGCAAGCAGATATTCACGCACCGGGATATGTAACCGCTCTGATTCGGCAAGAATGGTCTCGGCATCCTTTTTCCGGATCAGTTTTTTATACAGATAAAATTGGAGCAGGTCCGCATCAATATTCATAGGAATCTCTCTTTCGGTTTACAGATTTTGCATAATGTCCAACATCGGGGAGTAGACCGCGATAAAAAGCGTACCAATGATTCCGCCGAGAAGAATCAGCATGATCGGCTGGATTTTGGAAGTCACGGCGGTCAGAGACCGTTCCACGGCGTCATCAAAGAAGGAGCAGGAGCGCTCCAGGACATCGTCCAGGGCAGCGGTTTTCTCGCCGACGGCAATCATCTGCGTCATGATGTCCGGGAAGAGCCTGTAACGGTTGAACGCAATAGCAAGCGTCGTGCCGTGACGCACATCCTCTGCCGCCGCGCGGAAGCGGCGCTCCACATCACGGTTGCCGAATACGATCACAACCGCGTCCAAAGCGTCGGTAATATCCATACCGCTGGACAGGAGAAGTCCGAAGCCGCGTGCAAAACGGGCGGTAATCAGATCGATGTTAACTTTGCCGATCAGGGGCATGTGCACCTTGAGCCAGTCGTAAAAGTAGCGTCCGCGCGGTGTTTTACCGACACCGAAGAGGATCAACCCAAACACCACAATCCCAGCCAAAAGGTACATCCAGTTGGCAAGCAGAAAATCGGAAATATCATATACAGCCTTCGTCAATCCCTGCGGCTCAATATCCAATGACGACAAAGAATCCCGGAAGGTGGGAATGACAAACGCAAGCATCAGAATCACAATGGCAACCGTCATGCACATCAGCATGATGGGGTAGGAAAAGGCACTGCGGGTCTTTTTCTTGATGGAATTGTCCCGCTCGTAGTAATCGGCAAGCGAATTCATCACAATGTCGATCCGTCCGCTGGTCTCCCCCACCTTGATCATGCTGCGGAAGAAATCCGGAAAGACCCCCTTGTGTTTTGCCATGGCATCGGACAACATCATACCGGCTTTGAGGTCCTCATAAATCATCTGCAAAAGTTGACGGAAATAGGAGGAGAAATTCTGTTCCTTGAGAATCTCAATACCGCCCAAAAGAGAAATTCCGGAGTTGATCATAATGGAATACTGACGGCAAAAGGTAGTCAGCTCTGCGAGCTTGACTTTGCCGGTTCCCAAGGTAAAGAACGAAGAGGGCGATTTTCCCGAATAGGGCGCGCAGGAAACCAGGTACAACCCCTGCTTGGACAGTTGAATCGCCAGATCCGCCTCGCTCTGGGCAATGAAATGCCCGGTGAATTTTTCCTTTTGCAGGTTGATCGCCGTGTATTTGTACTGTTGCATAAACGTCCTTTCCGCCGCCCGGTCACGGGGCGGACAAAATCATGAGATACAATTCGATCAGCCGATCACCAAACAGAAGCGCAATCAGCGTCCCGGCACACAGAAATGGGGCAAACGGCATCTCGGCATCTTCCCCGTGTCGTCGG
>FR890533.1:0-6867 GCA_000433415.1 Clostridium sp. CAG:448 | reverse complement strand
CGGTCAGAACCACTGCGGCGCTGACAGAGGCAAGCAACACCATCAGAATCAGGCGTTCCCAACCCAAAAGCAGACCGGCAACGGCGGCAAACTTCACGTCGCCGAACCCCAACGCCTCCCTGCCCTTTTTCAGACTGACCAGTTTGCCCACCAAGAAGAAGGAGGCAAACCCCACGCCGGCGCCGATCAGGTGCGACCAAAAAGGGGCGGCAGTGTCGAAGAAAACGGCGGCAATGGCGGGCAACGCCAATGCAACCTGGAACCGATCCGGAATTTCAGTGTGCTCCAAATCCACAAATGCGATGCAGATACAGACGGAAACACTGACGGCGCTCAACACCATCCAGCCGATGTTGTCGGCAAACAGCAGCGCGCACAGGGTCCAGAGCAGCATATTCGCCGCTTCCACGGCGGTATATCGGAAGGAAATGTGCGGTATAGCGGAAGGAAATGTGCGTGCCGCACTGCCGACAACGCCCGCGCAGCATGATGTAAGACAGAATGGGAATGTTATCGTAGGGGCGCAGACGGTAGCCGCAGGCAGGGCAGTGAGAGGGGGGAGAGGCAAGGCTCATGTGCAACGGAACGCGGTAAATAACCACGTTCAGAAAGCTCCCCACGCACAAACCGATCAGCGCGGCAAGAACCGTCGTCACGATCCGGAGATACGGGTCGGTAATGGCAAAAACAAACATGTTTGCGTCCTTTCAAGCGTGTTCGCGTCAGAAAATGTTGTGCGGATCGTTTTTACGGCGGAACAGACGCAGAATCGGCAAAGACCGCTCCCGGCGGACAAACAAGCCGCCGTACATTTCCAGATGCTCTCCGATCCATTCGGTCTGCGCCGCAATCCCGGCAGAGCGGAAAGGAATGCCGTTCTCGCTCTCCTCGGCTTTCAGATCCTCAAACAGCGAGGAATACCGACTCGGCATGTTGACGTAAACCGCATCGGGCGTACCCAGGCGGGTCAGACGTTCGTTTCCGGCAAGATAACAAAGCGCCCATTTTTCAAAAATGCGGAAATTCTCATACAGATATCCCTCCTCCGTCTCCGGCTGGGGGCGCTGCATAAACTTGGGCAACTTGCGCGCCGTCTTTTTGGGCAGGACCTTGATCACATTCTCGGTCCGGTTGACTGTGGGCTGTACACCGGGCGTGTTGTCCCGCTCTTCTTCCTCTTCTCCGATGTTTTCCCCGTTCTGAGAAGCGTCGGTTGTCACCTCTTCTTCACCGTTCTCGGTATCTACGTCGGTCACGTCCGCATTGCCGTCGCCGCCCATCATGGTAAGGGCTTTGGACTTGGCACGCTCACGGGCGTTCAACACGGCAAGCTCGCCGACGGCGTGATTGAACAGCATATCCTCCGCGCTGATACGGTGCGGATTGAGAATGGAGTACCCAAACGGCAGTGTGGAAAACGCAACCACCTCGCCGCGGAGTACATAGATGAAGTCGGCAAAGTCCTTTTTGATATCCAAAAACAAAAAAGTGCCGCTCTTCAACTTGGGATTCAGCGCCACGGCGCCGCGCAGGGTGCTCTCGGCGGCAAAGGTGATATTCTGTACCATCAGCCGCGCAGACGTTGCGCTGGCGCGCAGGGACGAAAGCAGCTCTTCACGGACGGCACTGATGCAGATCTCGGAGAACTGCTTGTTCTGTACGGCGCAGAAGGGCTGGATTTTCAGCTCCTTGCGGTTCTTGATAAAGCCGTCCAGCGTGGTCTCCATGCTCTTCTGCATGGCGCGGCGGTTCATGGCGGGGATGCTGAGCGTGTCGGTCATCACGGCGTTGTCGGGGAGAATGATAGTCGTGTTCGCCGACTGTGCAGGGGTGTAGCGTTGCATATAGTCTTGCAGAATGCCGATGAATTCGGTGAAAAACTCCCGGTCAAAGCCGCGGGATTTGTAATTACGGGAGTCGTGGATCGGCTCCGCCCCGGCGGCGTTGGCATAATAATGCACGCTCTTTTCCCGCGGGTCAATGTAGATCGCGGTGGCATACTGGTTGTTCGCCATAACTTTGTTTTTCCTTAATTTTAGATTTTTATAACGTCCGTCCTTCCCGTTCAGCGCTTTTCAGCGTTTCCGAGTCAATGCTTCCAGGAAAGAATACGACATCCGGTCGGCGTCATTTGGGCGCAGACCTCCAATTTCTGCGTGTACCCGGACCGGGTATAGACGCGCAGGGTGTATATGGTTCCATCGGTGCTGACCTGTACGTTTGTGGTGTACAGTTCACCGTCATAGGCAAAGTCAGGTAACGTCCCGTTCCGATTGGCGGTCTCCAGGGCGGTGAGAAAATCCTCTCCGATCTGGTCCAGGGCAACGGAATCGGCAAAGGCGCGGTTCTGCTTGGTGTTATCGGTGCGTGAATACGCGGAAAGCGTTACAAGCAGCGTACAAAGGGAGAAGACCACGACAAGCGCGGCGAGCGAGAAGCCCACGCCAAGCGGGGGGAGCGCCTTCTCGATCGCACCGCCGCGCCGGCGGTTGCGGGGAGGGGGCATTTGTATTGGTTTCACGGTTCTGCGGCACCCCCTGTCTGCCCTACGGTGCTTTTCTCATAATCAACGGTGAAAAGCAATTTCCCGTTTTTGCCGCGCGCAACGGCGTGGAAAGCGGGACGGGCGGTTTCCGAACCGGAAACAGTTTCCGGGTAGAAAACGGTCATCGTCAGGGTGGCGCTGTAGGTATCATAGGTGTAATTGCCGTTGCTGCCGGAAAGGGAGGCATAGGCGACGGCGTTTTCAAATTCGGACAGAGAGTCGCTGAATTTGAAGCATTCCAGGGCGGCTTGGGCGCGGTAGCGGGTCTGATTGTATACGCTGTCCTCCCCCGCAGTCGTCTGCGACGCTTTGATGACGGTCAGTGCCGTGTAGCAAACAATGGTGATGATCGCCATGGCAATCACGGTCTCCACAACGGTCACGCCCCGGCGGTTGTTTTTTCTGCGTTTTTCCTGAGCCGGATTCATGTGGTTTCCTCCTGCCGTTCTGTTTCTGCCGGCAAACCTCCCATACTGCGCGTAGCACGCACCAATACGGTGGTGTCACTCACGCCGTCCGCCGTAAAGGGCTTGTCATGCGTAACGGTGCAGTAAATCAGCACCCGACCGTCGTCCGGGTCCGCTTTGGTACGGACAAGGAACAACAGCTCCTTCAGATGGGAAACTTCAAAATACAGACGGTTGCCGGTGGGCAGATCGCCGACCACCGCGTCGTCGGTCAGGCGAAGCCGATACACACGCTCCGGGTCATTGACCGGACGTGCCTGCAGCTCTCCGCCATCGGCGGTAATGACGTAATCGTCGCTGTCGAAAGCGGACACCCAAATGTCAAGCGCCTGATTGACAAAAGTCAGACCTTCCTTTACGTCCCTGTCCGTGGAAAGCCTGCCCGCATAGTTGTTTGTCATCACGCAAAAGGAGATCACCGCTGTGCTGAGAATCGAGAGCAACGCCATTACCACACACAATTCCGCAAGCGTCACCCCGCGTCGTGTTCTCTTTCTCCCACGCATCAACGACCCTCCTTTCTGCGATATAAGGCAAGGCACTCAGCACCCAAAGGGGCTGAGTGCCTTGGAAAAATTCAATTATTCAAAACTTAGGACTTCTTCGGAATGATTACTACTCCAGAAGCAACGTCAGGAACCAAAGAAACTTCTGCCGACTTAAACACCTGCTTAGTCCCTTCCCCGGTCACAGTACTCACTGCCTCATTTGTGCTCTTAAATACTTTATTCAAATTACTATTGACAGTGGTAAAATCAAGCGCGTTCGAGGCGTCTTTAACAACATCATTGCTACTCACGTAGATAACATCGCTAGCCGTAAAAGTCACCGAGCTGAGGTCAGGATCGCTTGTGCCCTCATATTCCTTCAAAGAGCCGTCTCCATAAACGAACCAGTACACATTGCTTTTGTCAATAACTGCAAAGTAATAGCTACCTTCAAACTTGCCATCTTTGGCAGTCAGCACAGCCGTCAAAGAGTTCTTTGCTTTCTCCAAAGCAGCGGTCTTGTTGGCTTTTTCAACAACGCCGGAGAAAGTCGGAATCAACACTGCCGCAAGAATTGCAATCACGGCAATGACAATGACCAATTCAACAATTGTAAAACCTTTTTTGTTGTTTACCTTTTTCATAATCGTAATATCTCCTGAATTCAAACGTGGATTTTATGTTTTCCGTATCGACCAAAGCAATGGCAGCCGAATTTCAATCGTTCAGCCGACAATTGCGCAGGTAGAGTGGATAGACATAAAATTCACCAATCGTTTTTTTGGCTCCGCAATCTGCACGGTGGCGGCGCAACCGTGAGGGACTTGCAAACATCCGACGCAATTCCTTATAAATCCGATAACCGTTCAGGATCAGATAACAGAGCACGGACAATGCCAACACACTGACTGCAACGGCAAGAGCAACCAACACGCCGGCAGGCAAATGCATCATCCATTCCTGAATATCCAGGAAGGAAACATAAATCCCGCTTCCGTGTAAAAGTTCGCCTGCTCCCGGTGCAAATCCGTATTCGGCAAAGTCAAAGGAAAAAATTAACCAGGACCAAATCACAAGGTAGCCATAGAGCACCGCATACGCGATTGCTGCCACCTTCATTTTACGTTTGTCCAGGAAGTGCGTAATATAAATAGCACTTACCGACCATAACAAGAGCAATAACACCACCATATTACGCACCTCCCTTCATTCAATCATTCAATCAATAACAGGTATGTAGCGGAATGAGCCAACATTAGTTGTAAGCGATGACGGCACCTTTCACGCTGTAGCCGAATGCGTCAGCCGGAGCCTTGTTACCCCCGTTGTAGGTTGTCTCGCCGACCGTTACGCTTGTAATTTCATAGTTAATCGTACCATCAGTATGATTATCAATGATAGCACCCTTTGTAGATGCCTTATCAGAAGAATTGGTCTCCAGATTTGCAGTTACCGTCACATTATCAAAGATAAACTTGTTGCCTTTGTATCCCATAACCTGACCAACAATACCGCCAACATTGTAACCCTTCACAGCGCCGCTGATCTTGGTGTTGCTAACCTTGATTTCAAACGACTTACCGCTTTCTTCATACTTATCAACGAAGCCGACAATCGCACCTGCAGTACCGTAAGTGCTGTTGTTTAACAGGGACTCAACAGTACCATCAAACTCGCAATTGTTAATGGTAACGCTACCAGACAGACCGTGTACAGTCTCACCATCTGCTTCCTTATAACCGCCAATGAAGCCGATCAAACCGCCAACACGAGCCGCGCCGGTGATCTTCGCATTCTTAACTTTCACGTTCTCAATCACAACGTTTGTAGCGCCATCGTAGCCAGCAGGGCAAACAACACCTCCGATGATAGCAGTCGTGTTGGAGTTTGCCTTTTCGGACATCAGGATACAGTCGTTAGCGGGAGTCTCAATGGTGATATCCTCAAAAACAACGTTCTTGATTGCGCAGTCGCCGTAAATTGCACCGAAGAAGCCGGAGCAGTAGTACATACTATTCGATCCACGGAACTTATATGTAGCAGCATATCCGGTATCCTTGGTCAGCTTCAATCCCTTGATGGTGACAGGATGTTCAGCGTCCGGACCGCCGAACTTTCCGGTGAAAAGTTCAACCGGGTTCCACTCCAGGTGGCTGATATCAATGACTGTTCCTGCAGGGAACTCAATCTCCGCATCCTTCGCAACCGTGTTCAGATCCATCTGGACGAACAAAGAGTAAACATACTCGCCCGCAGCCCTCTGTGCAGCCGCAAGTTCCTCGGCATTCGGAGTTCCCGGAGCTTCTACCGTGACAATATACTTTTTCTGGTTATCGCTCCCCTTCTGAACAATAACGCAAGCATATGTATCGCCGCTTCCCTTTTTCTCTGCTATGACAGCCTTTTCATAGGACTTGGAACCAACAGTCACGGTACCAGTCAACGAACTGTCATCGTAAGCGAAATTCATCTCTGTTGCATTTTTGAATGTTTGGTTGTACACATAAACATTGGAAGCAAACTCGGCATCCGTTGCGAAGCTCTTGCCGGAGTATTCCTTCGGGAATTCAACGGCAGCTTTCTCTGCACTGTACAGAATGCAACGGTTATCGATCTTGTACCAATAAACCTGATAGCCTTTGGAAATCGGGTTCCAGGAATCGACATCGTAGCCTGCATCTGCGATGACTCTCATAGCGCCCTCAATCGTCGTAGGCTTACCGTTCACTGCTTCGTCAGCGGCAAGCGCAATGTTCATTTCGCGAACTGCCTGCATATCCGCGGACAGGTTGGCTTTACTGATCAAACTGGAGAATGTCGGAATCAACACTGCCGCCAGAATGGCGATGACTGCAATGACAATTACCAACTCAACGATGGTAAAGCCACGCTTTTGTGTTCTTTTCATAACTTTTTTCCTTTCATGGTGAAATTTATAAATTCCCGGACGAAATCGCCCGAAAAATTTCCTACTTAAATAAGTCTTCTGCGCGTTCCGAAACACAGCAACCCACAGAAACGGATAAAATCAATCTGCAAAAGCCCCTCCGGAAAGCGCCATTCAAACGCCCTCGAGGGATCCGACCCCCGGCAGGCTTTCCCACGCAATTCCCCGCCGAAAGGCGGTCGATCTACGGAAACTCCTCCGCCAATTATCTATCCTACAGAAATATTGTATCACAATTTTTTACGAGTGTCAAGTATTTTGCAAAAAAATTATAAATCATTACATTGCAAAATAAGTACAAACTCCGGGCACCCCGGCAACAAATTATAGACATTATATGCAACAAAGCAAAAAGTCAGATATATTTGGCACTTTTTTTCATTCTTTTCGGATTCAAAACGGCTTGGAAACAGCAGAGGG
>FR890532.1:10344-13761 GCA_000433415.1 Clostridium sp. CAG:448 | reverse complement strand
TAGCCGCTTGTTTTATCCGCAAATCGCGAAAAAATGAATTTTTCCTTGCTTTTTTGACGTTTTTGTGGTATTCTATATCAATGAATGTATATTGCAAAAAGGAGACCGGACAATGACAAGCCCCCAAAAAGAACAGCACGACGCAAAGAAAGCGGAACTGATGGAAAAATGCTTTGCATGCTACGCGGAGAACGGACTGACGGGCACCGGCATGAAGGCATTGGCGCAGGCGTGCGGATGCACGCCGGGAAACCTCTACCTGTATTTTGACGATCTGGACGATCTGATCGTGCAGTCCACCGCCCATTGCATGGCGAAGGTGGAGGATGAATTTATGGAGAAGGCGCCGACCGACCCCAAGGACATTGCCCGCTTTTTGCAGGAGGTTCCGTACTGGACTGCAAAGGAGCACGGTAAAAAATACCGCCTGATGTACCAGGTGTATACGCACCCGAAGTATATCGAGCAGGGCAAAAAATTTTTTGAAGGGGTAAACGAACGCTACACCGCCTATGCCAAGCGCTTAGAGGATGCCATCGGAATCCCGTACACCGTCATCACCCCCCTGATCTTTATCTTTGTCCGCGCCTGCGTCCACTACGCCATGTTTGAGGACGAATACTACCTGCAAGCCCAGATGGAAATCCTGAAACAGGGCGTCACCCTGTTTATCGAGCGATACCGGGCAAAAGGGAACTGAGCTTTTCAGGCAAAAAGGTTTTGCCATACCCGTAAAAGAGCACTGCACCCGCAATGCTCTTTTTTACATGCCCCGTGAAATGCCGTTTTAACCCGATTTTTTGATGGCAGAATTTTCCTTGCCTCATACTTCCACCGTTTTTGTCCAAACTTCTCTGTAAAAATTTTTCCACCCTCTTGCTATTTTTCAAAGACTGTGGTATACTATACGTAGAAGTTCGGACATTTTTGTCCCAAGTACGAGGTGAAACGAATGATTGAACGAGATGCTTATATGAACCGTCTGATCCGCAGCATGTGGAACGGCGAGATCAAAGTCATCACCGGTATACGCAGATGCGGAAAGTCCGTGCTGCTTTTTGATCTGTTTTATGAATATCTCCTCTCCCAGGGCGTCCCCGAGGACCGTATTCTGAAAATCGAACTGGATCAGCGCCGGTACTATCGGTTCAGAAACCCCATCACGCTGTGCGAGTATGTAGAAAACACCGTCCGGGATCGGAAGGACGAAAAATTCTATCTGCTGATCGATGAAGTACGGCTCACCGCAAAAATGGTGGACAGGGAAAACGGCGGTATTGAGGTCACGGTCTACGATATGCTGAACGAGCTCAAGGCGTATAAAAACCTTGACGTTTATGTCACCGGCAGCAATTCCAAGGGGCTCTCAAAGGACATTGCCACCGAGTTTCGCGGTCGTGCCACGCAGATTCATGTGTTCCCGCTGTCGTTTGCGGAGTTTTATGCCGCCGTGGGCGGGGACGAGCGAAAAGCGCTGGATACCTATATGCTCTACGGCGGTATGCCCAGACTTTTGGCACTGGAGGACGACAAAGACAAAAAAGATTACCTGACCTCTCTTTACAGCGAACTGTATGTCAGAGACATCGTGGAGCGCAACGGCATTGAGCGTGAGGATATTCTGAACGACATTCTGGACTTTCTTGCCTCGCAGATCAGTTCGCTGACAAATCCGACCAATATCGCAAATGCCATTTGTTCCATGAAGAACGAAAAAGTCAATGCCGCAATGGTTTCCAACTATGTGCAGTATATCATCGACTCCTTCCTCGTTTCCATGGCAAAGCGGTATGACGTGAAGGGAAAGACCTATTTTAAGTATCCGAATAAGTACTACTACACGGACATCGGGCTTCGGAATGCACGTCTGAATTACCGCCAGTACGACCCCGGACATATCATGGAGAACATGATCTATAACGAACTTCTGCGGCGCGGGTATTCCGTCGATATCGGTGTGGTTTGTGACCGTGCCGACGGCAGCAAAGTGCAGAAGGAAATCGACTTTGTGGTAAACAATGCGGATCAGAAAATCTATATTCAGTCCGCTTTCCGCATGGATACCGATCAAAAGGAATCCTCCGAATTGTCGTCACTGATGCTCACCAAAGATTTTTTCAAAAAAGTCGTCGTCCGCATGGATGTGCCGCACAGCCACTACGATGAAAGCGGCATCTTCCACTGCAATCTCATTGACCTGCTGCTGGACCGTGTGGCGTTGTTTTAGTATGCTCCCAGCATAACAGAAAGGAAACGCAATAAATGAACCGTGTACGCGGATTTTTAGTAACCGGAGATTCATTGTTATGTAACAACGTTCCATATAACGGAATCGAATGCGATCCGTGGCCGCTGGGCAGGGAGTTGCTTGAACAAGCCCTTACAAGGGAACAAATGGATTTGTTCGACAGCCAAACAGATGATCTGTGTGTCGCCGATGGAATCGCGTTGCTTGACGATGTAACGTTGTTAAGAAAGTACGTCCAAGCTTGCAAAACGTACAAACAAGCGTATTGCGTCAAATTGCTTGAGGTGTACCGCGCCCATTCTTCCCCCGTCGCTGAAGCCTATCTCTCCGAATCTCTGACGATCCCGTTCCGTTTTTTGGGATATGATGTGGGAGAATGTGCATATGACTATTATTCGGCAATCCTCTCTGACATCATTAAAAGGCCCTTCCTGTTCGGCGGGGAAATCAGAAACAGCCTGAATGATAACGGCCTTTTTGCATCTTTTGACGCGGCTGAGTCATTTTTAGCACAGCGGGAAGAAAAAATGCAGCTTGATACAGCATCCGTTTTTGAAACGTGCCATCCTGCTGTCATAAAAATATACAGTGCGGCTTTTTAGTTTTTTTGCCAATCGCCGCGGTAGAAAATCTAACAAAAAATGGAAGAATCCATCAGATTAAAGAAGCAAAAAATGCAGAAAGCGTCACGAAGCGGAGCGAAGTGACGCCTTTTCTGTATGCCGGCGCCGGGTTACATTCCACAACACAGGCGAGAATTAGACAAAAAGCACAAAAAAATAAAAAACAATTGACAAATATGCAAGAATATGATAAGATATTATTAACACGCAGTGCGAATCCGTATCATTCGGAAAGGGGGGTGAAAAAATGTTTTTTCCTGCGCACATCAACAAAGACGGGACTGTACAAACAGTCGCACAGCATGGCAGAAATACGGCGGAAATTGCAAAAAAGGATCTATGTAAGCTGGGCCTTGCGGATGTCGCATATCTTGCGGGACTGCTCCACGATGCGGGAAAATGCACGGATGAATTCCGCCGTTATATTGAAAAAGCGTCGCTGGGGGAGGATGTACGCCGCGGATCGGTGATTCATACCTTTGCGGCGGTCCGGTTTTTGCTGAATACCTATCATTCCGCCCCCGGCGCAAAAGCCGATCCCGATCG
>FR890532.1:0-10296 GCA_000433415.1 Clostridium sp. CAG:448 | reverse complement strand
CCTCGGCAATCGGTGGACACCACGGCTTGTTTGATTGTTTTGACGCGGATCGGAACTGCGGATTTACACACAGAATCAACAAGCAGCCGGAATACGACGACATGGCAATGGCGGGCTTTTTTAAGGCGGTATCGGACAGGGACTGTATTGACAGGCTGTTTGCTTCCGCAGTCGGAGAAATCTCTTCAAAAATTCGGTTGATAGACACCGTTTCAAAATATCCGGATGAGTCGTGTTTTTATCTGTCACTTCTGACGCGACTGATCACATCTGCTTTGATTGATGCCGACAGAACCGATACGTCCTTATTCATGAGTCCCGACGAGCACGGGGAGAGAAGAACCCTGACACCCGAAATATTGAAAGCCGTCACGGAAAGCTGCAATTCCCGTTTGTCGGGGTTTGCGTGCGTTACCCCGATTCAGGCCGCAAGGCACGAGCTTTCTGCACTTTGTTTTCGGGCAGCATCCAAGCCGGGCGGCGTTTTCAGGCTGAATCTTCCGACGGGCGCGGGCAAAACGCTCTCGGGGCTCAGATATGCGTTGAGACACGCAGAGGTGTTCGGAAAAGAGCGAATCTTTTTCATTTCCCCCTTGCTCAGCATACTGGAACAAAACGCGCGGGAAATCAGGAATGCTGTCGGCGATGACTCGCTTGTTCTTGAGCACCATTCGGATATCATGACCGACGGACTTTCCGACGGTGAATTGAACCGTTATGAATTGCTTTGCGATTCGTGGGATAGTCCGATCGTGATCACAACGTTTGTGCAGTTTCTTAATACGCTCTTCAGCGGAAAAACGGCATGTATAAGGCGGTTTCACTCTCTTGCAAACAGTGTGATCGTGATCGACGAGGTGCAGACCGTGCCCCTGAAAATGCTTTCCCTGTTTGACTCTGCCGTAAACTTTCTTTGTGCGGTGTGCAATACAACGGTGGTCCTTTGCTCGGCAACACAGCCGGAACTCGCGGGGATTTTCCACCCGCTTGTCGGATGTGAAGATCTCATCGCGCCGGAGAGCGTGAAAAAATATGCGGCGGTATTTAAGCGGAATGCCATTACATACAAAGGGAAAAAACGGCTTGCGGAAATTCCGTCGCTGATTTCGGAGCTGCTGGGACAGTACAGCAGCGTTCTCGTGATCTGTAACAAAAAAGATCAGGCATCCACGCTGTTCGATCTGACAGAGGGGGTATGTGACAACAGATACCACCTCTCGGCAGGGATGTGTACGGCGCACAGAAAAAACGTTCTTTCCGAAATGACGGCATCGTTGAATACCAAACAGGAAAAGCCGCTCCTGTGTATTTCGACCCAGGTAATTGAGGCTGGAGTGGACATCTCTTTTGAGGCGGTCATACGCCTGTGTGCGGGGCTTGATAGCATTGTGCAGGCGGCAGGGCGGTGTAATCGGAACGGTGAGCGTAATTCGGATGCGCCGGTTTGGATTGTGGATTGCTGTGATGAGAATCTGTCTGTCCTGAAGGATATTTACGATGCGAAAGATGCAACGGAGTCGCTGATTTACGCTTTTGAAAGAGAAGCCGACAGATTTGATTTTGATCTCTCCTCGGACAAATCTGTAAAATTCTTTTATGAGCGGCTGTATCAGTCAAAAAGCAAGGATTTCTTTGATTTTGTCAACAAAGGCTATCCGTCGATCTATTCCATGCTGTCGCAAAACGTAGGATACACGGGAAAAGAAGGCGAAAGATTTTTTCTGCACCAGGCATTTAAGACTGCCGGCAGTCTGTTTGAAGTATTCGATCAGGCGCAGACGAGCATTCTTGTCCAGTGGGGCGACGGAGAGAAAATTGCCCAAAAGCTGATTTCCTCGGGCGAGAGGGTGTCCAAAGCGTTATACGATGCTGCAAAGCCCTATACGGTGCCCGTCTTTTCCTATCAGCGTGAACGGTTATCCGAATGCGCCGCGATCACTGCCGTCGGGGACGGGCGGATTTTGATTCTCAGCAAAGATTATTACAGTCATAACACCGGAATGATTATTCCGAAGAAAGGGGAAGAAATATGCGATACCCTAATATGGTAGCGTTCTCGATTGTCGGAGACTATGCGCTGTTTTCGGATCCGATAACGAGAGTCGGCGGTGAAAAATGCACCTACCAAATCCCGACGTACGAAGCACTCAAAGGAATCCTGTCCTCCGTGTACTGGAAACCGACGATTATCTGGTATATTGACAAGGTAAGAGTGATGAATCCGATCCGGATGGAGGTAAAGGGAATCCGCACCGTGAAGTACAATGACGGCAAGAGTGACCTTTCGTATTATACGTATCTGAAAGACTGCCGCTATCAGGTCAGCGCGCATTTTGAGTGGAACAGGAACCGCCCCGAACTGATCGGCGATCGCAACGAAAACAAGCATTACGAAATGGCAAAGCGAATGATTGAAAAAGGCGGCAGGCGCGATATTTTCCTGGGTACGCGGGAATGTCAGGGCTATGTGGAGCCCTGCGTATTCGGAGAAGAAAAGGGCGCATACGACGAAACGCCGATGATCTCATTCGGGCATATGTATCACGGAATCACCTATCCCGATGAGTCCTTTTCGGACGCGACAAAAGGCAGAATGACCCTCAATTTTTGGTATCCGAAAATGGAAAACGGGGTGATCGTTTTTCCCAAGCCGCAGGATTGCCCGCATCACAAGCCGCTTCACGAAGTGAAAATGAAGACTTTCGGAGAGGACCGTGCCAACTTCACGGGACTCTTGGAATTCGGGGAGGTGAACTGATGGGACTTTTTCAAAAAGCGGTTGAAACATACGACAATATGAAAGGCTTTGCCGGAGTGGAATCCGAAGAACGGAAAGCCGTGCTTGCTCCCATCGGATTTATGACAACCGGGGTTCAGATCGAAATAACCGTGACGGAAAACGGCGAATTTGTCAAAGCCGAGCAGATTTTTGATGTTCTGACCGACAGTAAGGGAAAATCGCGGAAGCAGGAAAAGAAAATCATCATTCCCGTTACCGAAAAATCGGCAGGGCGTACACGCTCCGCCAAATCCACTCCGCATCCGCTTTGTGACAAGCTGATGTTCATGTGTCCTGCCTATAAAGAAAGCTATGACGCTTATCTGCGCCAGCTGCAGGATTGGTGTGATTCCGGGTTTTCCTGCCCGAAGATCAAAGCAATCCTTGCATATGTGAAAAAGGGTACCGTACAGACGGATGTTTCCGCTGTCGACGGAGTAAAAGATGACAATTTTGTGTGTTGGCGTGTGCGGTCGACCGACGCTACGAAGCCGGAGGAAGTTTGGAGAAGCCGGTCGGTCATCGACTCCTACGTCGGTTATTGCCAAAGCAAAGCAGAGGCATCTGCGGGAAAAGAACTTTGCTATGTGTCAGGCGAGCTCACGGCACAGGCGCAACAGCATCTGAAGGGCGTTGTATCATTTGCCGGAAATGCAAAGCTGATTTCGGGCAATGACACGTTTAATTTTACTTACAGAGGAAGATTTCTGAACGATGCCGAGGCATTGACCGTGGGGTTCCTCTCATCGCAGAAAGCGCATAATGCCCTGAAGTGGATCATTTCCAACGACGGTTTCCGGTTCGGCGACAGGATTATGGCATGCTGGAATCCGAACGGAAAAAAGGTGCAGAGCCCCGTCGTTTCCCTGTTCGCCCGATCTTCTGCGGCAGAGGAGAATCCGACACCCACGAATTATCGTGAGATTCTTGCCAAAACCGTTCTCGGCTTTAGGGGAGAGTTGGATCAGACAGATGAAACGGTGACTGCCGTATTTGAAGCGGCAACGAATGGGCGGCTTTCGGTTTGCTATTACAGCGAAATGAAGGCGTATGATTTCTTGGAGCGGCTCCGCTTCTGGGACGAAACAACCGCGTGGCTCCATCCGGACTTCGGGGTTACATCTCCTGCTTTGAAAAATATAGCCGATGCAGCCTATGGGGTGTTGCGGACAAGCGAAAGCATGCAGACAGTGGAAACGGACGAAAAGGTTTTTTCGGGAACGATGCAGAGGCTCTTGCTTTGCAGGTTGGAAAAAGCGCCCTTTCCCGCGGATATCATGCGTTCTGCCGTGCAGAAGTGTTCCTCACTGCAGTTGTACGACGAACGAAACCGGAAAAACCAGCTTTTCACCACCTGCGCAATCATAAAAAAATACAGATACGACAGATATAAGGAGGAATGGATTATGGCACTTGAGCCGGAAAAGAAAGACAGAAGCTATCAGTTCGGCCGCCTGCTTGCCGTTTTGGAAAAGGCAGAGAGGGATGCCCTCGGTCGTGAGGAAAAGAGGGAAACCAATGCAATGCGGATGCAGGCGTTGTTTGTCAAGCGTCCGATGTATGCGGCAAAAATGATCATTGGGCAGCTCAAAAACGCTTATTATCCCCGTCTGGAACCCGCGAAACGAAGTTATTATGACAGGCTCATCGGCGAAATCATGCTTGTGATCTCCGAATGCCCGGACAGCGAAATGAGCAAGCCGCTGGGAGAAACATATCTGATGGGATATTATCTGCAGAAAAACACCTTATACAAAAAGAAAAGCAACGATCATAATGAATCAGAGGAGGAAGAATCATGAGTACAACCCTTGCGAACAAGATTGATTTTGAGATGCTGATCGCAGTAACGAACGCAAACCCGAACGGAGATCCGCTCGGTGGAAACAGACCCCGCACGGATTATGACGGCTTCGGCGAAATTTCCGACGTGTGTATCAAGAGAAAGCTCCGCAACCGTATGCAGGACAACGGATATGACATATTCGTTCAGTCTGATGACCGGTGTGACGACGAAAAGACCAGCCTTAAGGACAGGGCGCAGGGAGTGGGGCTGGAAAAAATCAAGAATGCGGACGAGTTTTATGAAACCGCCTGCCGGACATGGCTTGACGTCAGAGCGTTCGGACAGGTGTTCGCATTCAGCGGTTTTGGATGTTCTTCCGTCGGCGTGCGCGGTCCCGTCTCCATTCACCTCGCCAAGAGTGCAGACCCCGTTGACATCCAGTCCATGCAGATTACAAAGAGTGTCAGCGGAGAGAAAAAAGAGGGTCAGGGACGCGGAAGCGATACGATGGGGACGAAACATTTTGTCCGATTCGGACTTTATACCGTCAAGGGTTCTGTCAATGTACAGCTTGCGGAAAAGACCGGTTTTTCCGAAGAGGATGCCGAAACAGTGAAGGAATGCCTCCGAACCCTTTTTGTAAACGATTCCTCTGCGGCGCGCCCGGACGGCTCTATGGAAGTGGTAAAGCTGTACTGGTGGAAGCATAACTGCAAAGACGGTCAGTATTCCTCGGCGAAAGTACATCGCCTTGTCAATGTTTCTCTGAAAGAAGGAATTGCGGTGCCGACCTGCGTGGACGATTACGTGATTACCCTGAGCAGCCTTGACGGACTTGCATGTGAAGAGATCGACGGTGTATGATCGGCGTGACGTGGAGGATCGGGAATATCTTTTGATATCGGGACTTCAGCATTTTTCCTTTTGCCGCAGGCAGTGGGCGCTTATCCATGTAGAACAGCAGTGGGTTGAAAACGGATTAACCGCAGAGGGAAGAATGATTCACAAACGTGTTCACGATGTTTCCTCTGTGGATATCCGCAACGGAATCATTACCGTGCGGGATATGCCGGTAAAGTCCGATCGGCTTGGAATCAGCGGTCGCTGTGATGCGGTGGAATTTTTTTGGAGCGATAACGGAATCACTCTCCACGGTCGACAGGGGCAATGGGGCATCTGTCCGGTCGAATATAAGCACGGTCATCAGAAAAGCGGAGACTGTGACAGACTGCAGGTGACTGCGCAGGCGATGTGCCTTGAGGAGATGTTTTCCTGTGAAATAAAGGAGGGAGCCGTATTCTACCACGAAACAAGGGAAAAAGAGAAGTTCTGTTTAACAGAGAAACTCCGTGAAAACGTGCGTCTGTCATTTGAGGAAATGCATGGTATGCTCAGTCGGGGGTACACCCCGTCTGTCAAAAAGCATCGGGGATGTGACAACTGCTCACTGAAAGAAATATGTCTGCCGTCGCTTCGGCAGGGAAAGGGTTTTGCTTCGGTATCGGAGTATTTGCGGCTTACACTTGGCGGGGAGGAAAAAGAATGAAGAAACTTTTGAACACTCTTTATGTGACAACCGAAGATGCGTATCTCTCCTTAAACGGTGAAACAGTCGAGGTGATTTTTGGGGATGATACGCATAAACAAATCCCGTTGCACACATTGAACGGTATCGTGTCCTTTTCATACAAAGGCGCCTCGCCTGCTTTAATGGGGAAATGTGCCGAAACAGGGGTTTTGCTTTCGCTCTTCACTCCGTTCGGAAAGTATTTGTGCGATACGGGAAACTGTACAAACGGGAATGTTTATCTCAGAAGAACACAGTTCAGATGGGCTGATGATGAGACAAAGAGCCTTTCTGTTGTAAAAAACATGATGATTGGCAAGCTATATAACGCGAAGTATTTGATTTTGCATTATATGCGTGACCATCCGTTGCAAATCGACTGCGAAAAGATTCGTCTTGCCGCTGACCGAATCGGTACCTATCTTGAAGCACTTGAAACCGCCGAGAATAGGGACTCTATCAGGGGAATCGAAGGGAATGCCGCTGCTGAATATTTTGGTGTGTTCAATGAGTTGATTCTGCAGAACAAGGATACTTTTTCATTTGAGAGGCGTTCGCGAAGACCGCCGACCGACCCTGTGAACTGTTTGCTCTCATTTGCGTACGCCCTTTTGGCAAATGAATGTTCCGCCGCTTTAAGAAGCGTGGGGCTTGATCCGTTTGTGGGATTCATGCACACAGACAGACCCGGGCGGTGCTCTCTTTCGCTTGATATGATGGAAGAATTGCGATCGGTTTTTGCCGATAGGTTTGTGCTTACGCTTATCAACAATCGGATTGTAAACGAAAAAAGCTTTACGTTCATGGACAACGGTGCAGTGATATTGAACGATGATGTAAGAAAAAGATTTCTTTCCGAATGGCAGGCGAAGAAGAGGGAGGAGATTGTTCACCCCTTTCTGAAGGAGAAAATACAGTGGGGGCTTGTTCCGTACGTGCAAGCGTTGCTTATTTCGAGACTTATGAGGGGAGATTTGGACGGTTATCCACCGTTTCTGAAAAAATAATGCTTGTACTGATAACCTATGATGTTAACACCGAAACGGCGGCAGGAAGAAAGCGACTGACCAAGATTGCAAAAATATGTTGCAATTACGGGCAGCGCGTGCAGAATTCTGTTTTTGAATGCGATTTGGATGCGTCGCAGGTGGTAATGGTGAAGGATCAGCTTTTGAGCGTCATGAACGGAGAAAGTGACAGTATACGAATCTATCATCTCGGTAATAAGTATTCTTCAAAAATCGAACAGTACGGGAAGAATGAATCTTATGACCCGGAGGGGAATCTGATTCTGTAATGGTGCGAGGCTGGTGCTGTTTGCAAAGTAATGGTAGGTTCGCACCGGAAAAAGACGAAAAAATCGGGTATAAATGAAAAATAAGATCAGATTTAGATTGGATTTAATAATCTGATTGGTAAAAAAGTAATGCAAAACAAATTACAATGATTTTGAAAATTGTACAGTTTTGCTGTCGCCCCCCGCGCAGGGGGGCGTGGATTGAAATCTCATCGTACAGGTAGCGAGGCAGTCCTTCCACCGTCGCCCCCCGCGCAGATTCGTGGAAAGAATTGCGGTAGTATACAAGAATAATTCGCAAATGTGCTGCTACCCTTGTATCATCCCTGCAAAAAGAAAGCACACGCCCCGGTCCGGCGTATGCTTTCTTTGCTTTTGCCGGAACCTTGTCCCTCAACCACTGCACCCCTACCACTCCGCCATTGCATTTTTACAAAGGAGATGATATAATAAAAACATTCCGTGATTTCCGGCAAAAATTTTTTTCGATTTCCCAACCTTTTCCCGCTTTTTTGCACTTATAGGTGAACACCCCGGAAAGTATGAAAGGAAATGCTATGAACAAATATTCCGACAAAGACGATCAGTTTCTCGTTGAGATGACGCTGCTCGGCGATGAAGCCGCCTATGAGGCGCTCGTGCTCCGTCATCAGCGCGCGGTGATGGGAACGGCTTACAAGGTAACAGGGAACCGTCATTCTGCGGAGGACGCTTCGCAGGATGCCTTCGTCTCCGCATGGATGAACCTGTCCGAACTGCGTGACGGATCGAAATTCGGCGCATGGGTTTGTGCGTTTGCCAAGAACTGTGCAAGAACGCTGGAGCGGCATTACCGTGCTGCAATTCCGAGTATCAGCCTTGACGCGCCCGGCGTTCCTGCGCCTTTTGAGGAGGACGATCTTTTCGCGGAGGACGAGTACGGAAACATCCACGATGCCGTCGATTCGCTCAGTGAGAAAATACGGGAAACGGTGAAGCTTCATTACTTTGCAGGCAAATCCGTTGCGGAAATCGCCGAAATGCTGTCCGTCCCCGTCGGTACGGTCAAATGGCGCCTTTCAGAGGGGAGAAAACAACTGAGAAAGGGATACGGAATCATGGAAAAGACTTATGACGAAAACGAAAGCCTCGTCTCCCGCGTCATGCGTCAGGTAGAGGTGCTCAAACTCTGGCAGATCAGAAGTGAAGGCAATTTTGAGGAAGAATATCGCGCTATTCTTGCCAATGTTGAGGCGCTGCCGGAGTCCAGGGAAAAGAACGCTCTGCTTGCCGATACGCTCATGCGGGGCTATTGGTGGCTTCCTGACAAAAGGAGCGCCGAGATGCTGGAAAAAATCAAAAAAGTTGCGGAGAACGGTCATAATGAGGATGTGATGATGGATCTCGTGGCGAAGGAGCATGATGAGCTCTTTGGCGACGAAAAAATCAAATTTATGCGGGAAACGCAGATTCCCTATTACCGCGACAACGGATATCCGAGAACGCTGGCATACGTTTGGTTCTGGCTCGGATATGAATATCGTGAAAGGGGAGAATATGAGGAAGCCATCCGATGCTATGGAGAGACGCTGAAGCTTCTCACGCCGTCCGACGTTTATTATGCCTTTGCAAAGGCTGCCATTGAAGGGGAAAAGCGGTCAATCGCAGCATCAGGGAATCCAAAGGTTCTCCGCTGTGCCTCCTGCGAGGTTCTTAAAAAAATCGGGGAAAAACTTTACTTTTGGTCACAGCCCGGATACGGTTATGCGGTGGATGGTTCACTTCTTTGGAGCATGTCATTCTGTGAGGGGATCATATTGGACGAAAAAATGAAGGTTGGCGATACAATCATGTCGTCCGGCGGAGAAATAACGCTGACCTATCGCACAGACGGCGATGTGTGCGACACGCCGGCGGGTCATTTTGAAAACTGCTCCGTATATGTTCTTTTCAACAAACAGACCGGACTTACGTGCTGCGAAACATGGCTTTGTGACGGCGTTGGCATTGTCCGTCAGATCAATACATCTTCCGGAAATGCGTGTGAATGGGTCCTTTCGGCATATCAGACGGACGGCACGGGCGGACTGCTTCCGTTTGCTGTGGGCAATCGTTGGAAATATGTACCTGCCGCGCCAGAGGCTGCCGGAATCGGAGAATGTGAGAATATTTTTGAAGTCACTGCCTGCGATAACGGTTCCATCCTCCTTTCGCATATGGATGCCATGGTGCTGAAGGACTCCGGCATATAGAAAGACAAAATGGCACTGGGTACGCAGGACAGAGCCGATTACGAAAAAATGCAGCGTCCGTGAACGACGGGCGATTCACCTGAAAAAAGCCCTCACCGCAGAGAAATCCGCGATGAGGGTTTTGCAGTTTCTGTTGTCCCGTGTTTGCCTGACAGTTATCCCTGCTTTGCGATCTGCTCCAGCAGAATTTTCTCCGCATAGCCGCAGGCACGCTCGACGGAGCCTGCCTCGAACGGATTTGCCAGGTTGGCATAGCGCAGGGTTTCAAGATAACTGCGGCTGCCGCCGGTCTTGCAGAGCTTCAGATAGTCCTCCCATGCGGCGGACTTGTCCTCGGCGTATTTCTTCTTGAACTCCATCGCACCCATGGTCGTAAGCGTGTAGTTGATGTAGTAGAAGGGGTAGAGATAGATGTGCAGCTTGTGGTACCAGTAGCCGCCGCGCTCCATGAAGGGGTTGTTCTCATAGCGGCGCCACGGCATATACTTTTCTTCCAGCAGATGCCACTGGTATGTCCGCTCCCTGGGCGTCAGCTCGGGGTGGGCATAGCAGATGTGCTGGAACTCGTCCACCGCCACGCCGAAGGGAACAAAGGTCAGCGCCTCCTGCAGGTGCGCAAAGCGGAACTTGTCCGCC
>FR890531.1:37813-54007 GCA_000433415.1 Clostridium sp. CAG:448 | reverse complement strand
CCGCACGACGGTCGGTGCGCCGTCATCCTTGCAATAAAGCACCGTCGTGCCCTTGGCAACCCTGAGAATGGGATACAGCCGCGAAAGTGCGACCCAACCGTACTGCTCCCCGAAACGGACATAGGCATATTCCCCATAGGTTGCACACACATAAACCGCCGAGTTTTGCGGAATGTTGGCAACCGACTGGGTGCGATTGGTAAAATCCGCCCACATCGGAACCGAACGGGTCCATTGCAGTGAATAATAACCGGGGTCGGTACAGCCGGGCAGGAGTTCATACTCCATGCCGTCCACCGTCTTATAGTCCGGCACGCCGTAACCCACAATATAGGTATCGCTCAGAGCATACTCATGAAAACCGACCACCTCTTCGCTGTTCCCTTCAACGGTATGTACCTTGCCGTTCTCCGTGTAGACAACGAATCCGATATGGTTGGAAGCGGCTTGCGTGCGGTTGCTTTTAAAGAAGATCAGATCCCCGGGCTGCGGTTCATACCCGGATGCACGTGACTGATAACGCCCTGCTTTTTTGAACCACGCGAGCCAGCTCTGACAGGAGACATACATGCCGCCCACCAGGGATTCATCCACTCTTGCCTGGCGCAGACACCAGTTGACAAATGCGGCACACCACATATATCCGTAGCTGACACCGTTGCCCTCACCGTTATCCAATTTGCCGTAGCGCACGTTGTACTCCACGAAATTGCGACTCCCGCTCTTGTTCATTCCGTCCAGATCCTTATCGCTGTTTCCCTCGTGGTATCCGAGCTGCGACAGCGCAACCTGCAAAACATCCGCTCTGCCGTCCCCGGTCAGCTCCAACGACAAAAGATTGTCATAAAACAGAGAGGTCTGATAAGCGGCGGATGTCTGATAGTCCGGCCTGACCGCACTGACCAGCAGCATTGCACACGCAAACAGGAGCGTGACGGTGCAGAGGAGTGCAAAGACTCTGTGTCGTGTTTTCATAGGAAATTCCTCCGTTTCCGAATCATGTGTTGGGTCTATTATAGCATATTCCCCCTGATTTGTAAATACCTTGTCTGGAATTGGCGAATATTGTCGTCACTGGAAGGATATGGGACGACGGGAAATCCGACAAATTATACTTGACATCCGACAGAAAATAGGTTACAATAGAGGGGCTGAAAGCAAACCGAAAAGAGGAACGATTCATGAAAAAGGAAACCGTAAAACAGTACATAATCTCCCCTGTCTGGCAGATCCTTGCCATTGCGCTGATTCTGTTGCTGTCGCTGTCTACTGTCGGCATTTTCATGTGCCGGACGGCACCGGCACCGGCAGATAAACCGGCAGGTGCGTCGGGCAGCGAGAGCGGCGCTTCCGCTCCCGACGGCTCACACCCGTTTGCCGCAGCGCCTTACCGCCAGGCAGCTCCCACACGTGCCGAATTTGCCAAGGATGCCGCAGTCATTCCGCAGGACAGCATCAAATCCGGCTATGCGGCATTGGTCAACGTGGGAACCAATGAAGTCATTGCTTCCCGCCGTTCCAAGGAACGGATCTATCCCGCATCCATTACCAAGGTCATGACCATGATCGTCGTGGTGGAAAATCTGGAATCCGTAGACAGTCTCCAAGATAAAATCACGATTTCGCAAAAAACATATGATGATATGGTCGCCGCCAAGTCTTCGGGCATCGGCATGGCAGCGGGCGAAATTCTGAATGTGGAGTCCCTGCTCTACCTGATGATGTTACAGTCGGACGGCATTGCCACAACCGAGCTTGCCATTTATACCGCAGGAACGACGGAAAAGTTTGTCGACATGATGAATGAAAAAGCAAAGGAAATGGGACTGGAAGATACGCACTTTACCAACTGCACCGGATTGCACAACGACAATCACTATTCCACCTGCCGCGACCTGGCATCCATCATGTGCTATGCGGTCAACAACACCTTTTGCTACACGCTGATGACAACCAAAGAGTACAAGGCACCCGCATATTCCACGGAAAAAAACAAGAATTTCTTCTATTACCCCTCTCACACCCTTCTGGTCGACCGGGCAAAGCTGGTGCTGAAATCACAGCCTTCCAATCTGACCGTAACCGGGGGCAAAACCGGCTTTACCGATGAGAGCCGTCATTGCCTGGCAACCTGCGGGGTCGCGGCGGACGGTACACGGTATGTTTCCGTTACGGCGCAGGCGCAGACACAGGTTGACACCATTACTGACTATATCACCATTTACGAAACCTATGCTAAATAAAATCCTCTGGAAAAGAACACGCACACAAAAGGCACAGATACCCAAGCGGCTCCGTGCCTTTTGTCTTTTCGTTTGCAGACGGGGGAAAGCCCTCTCGCCTGCAACGGTATAACGGATTCTGCAATGACCGTTTATGCCCAACTCATGGTTGTGGGCTTTTCTTCAAAAATGCAGATGTCCTTCAAAAATGCAACTGCCTTGCGCAGTCCTTCGTCAATGGTCATCACACTGTCCTCGTGTTCGATCGACAGCACACGATCGTAGCCGCACAGGCGCAGATTGGAAACCATATCGCGCCAATAGGTTTCTCCGTTTCCGTAGCCGACCGTGCGGAACACCCATGCACGATGAATTTCATCACTGTAGTGCTTGGTATCCAGCACACCGTTTCTGGCAATGTTATAGGCATCCAATTTGGTGTCTTTGGCATGGACGTGATAAATGGCGCCTGCCAGTTCGCGGATGGCGGCAACCGGATCCATTCCCTGCCAGATCAGGTGGGACGGGTCAAAGTTCGCGCCCAATACGGGTCCTACGGCATCCCGCAGTTTTTTGCAGGTTTCCGGATTGTAAACGCAGAAACCGGGGTGCATCTCAAAGGCAATGCGGGAAACACCGTGATCCAGCGCAAACTGTCCTGCTTCCTTCCAATACGGAATCAGTTTTTCATTCCACTGCCAGTCCAGAATGTGCAGAAAATCCTCCGGCCAGGGGCATGTGACCCAGTTCGGATACCGGGATCCATCGCTGTCTCCGGGGCAACCGGAGAAGGTCACAACCGTATCGACCCCCATTTTTTCCGCAAGCAGCACTGCATTTCGGAAATCCCGGTCATATGCGGCGGCAATCTGCTTATCCGGATGCACCGCATTCCCGTGTGCGGCAAGCGCACAGACGCTCACATCATATTTTTTCAGCGTGTCAATAAAGGCATCATATTTGGTCTGATCGGCAAGCAACTCCTCCGGGTTACAGTGCGCTTTTCCGGGATAGCCGCCGGCACCGAGCTCTACGGTATGGACACCGAGGCCGGTAATAATCTGCAATGCTTCATCCAACGGTTTATTGCCGTAAAGATTGGCAAGTACACTCAGTTTCATTGATGGTTCCCCCTTATAAAAATTAACTGCTCAGAAGCGGAAAATGTCACCGTTCTTGGCGGACATGTAAATGCCCTCCAGAATCCGCGTGACCGTGAATGCCTGTTCCGGCGTCACGCACGGCGTCTTGTCATTGATAACAGCATCAATCCACTGTGCCGCTTCCAAAACGGACGGATCGGCACTGCTGACCCCTTCAAAATACGCCGCTCCACCGCCTGTAAAGGTCGGTTTGAACTCATATTTGTAATTCTGCCGGATTCCGTTGATCCGCAACCCGTCAATCATATCCGCTCCGGCAAGCGTTCCGCAAACGGAAGTGACCGCCTCGCGTGTTTCCAGAGTATTGAGCGCCCAGGAGGACTCCAAATTGATAACCGCACCGTTCTCCATGACCACCATGCCGAACGCACTGTCTTCCACCGTGAATTTCTCCGGATCCCAATTTCCCCAGTCGTTTCCCTGGTTGGTATCTTTGTTCAGCTTATGGAAGGTCTGACCGAGGCAATATTTGGGCTGATAGTTATCCATCATCCAAAGCGTCAGATCCAGCGCATGCGTACCGATATCGATCAGCGGTCCGCCGCCCTGTTCATACTCATTCAGGAAAACGCCCCAGGTCGGAACGGCACGACGGCGCAGTGCGGTTGCCTTGGCATAATAAATATCACCGAAGGTTCCGGCAAGGCACTCGTTTTTCAGATATCTGGAATCGGCACGCTGACGGCTCTGATAGCCGATGGTCAGCTTTTTTCCCGTTTCCTTTGCGGCGTCCAGCATCTTTTTTGCCTCTTCGGAGTTGATTGCCATCGGCTTTTCGCACATAACATGCTTACCGGCATGCAGGGCATCCACCGTAATAAAGCTGTGGGCACGGTTCGGTGTGCACACATGCACAACATCGATGCTTTTGTCCTCCAGGAGCTCTCTGTAATCGGTGTATACCGCACAGTCCGGCGTTCCGTAATCCGCGCGCGCCTTGATTGCGCGTTCTTCAATAATGTCGCAAAATGCAACCATTTTCACATTGGGAAGCTGTTTGAGCGAGGGCATATGCTTTCCGTTCGCAATGCCGCCGCAACCGATAATTCCTACTCTTACCTGTTCCATTTTTTATCAATCCTCCTGTATATTGTCGTTCCCGGTTTCTGTATCCGTTCCCATTATAACGCATCCGCCGAGAAAAAACAAGAAGTCGTGTGCATTTTTCAATGGATTGGAGATTTGCACAAACATAACAAAGTTTTTTTGTGCAATCTACTTGCTTTTCATGTCAAACCGTGCTACAATAGAAGCAGAAAAGGGAGGGATACGATGTTTACGGATTTATACAAACAACCACGGCAAAAACTAGGGTTACACATACACACAACACGCTCCGACGGTAGAAAAAGCCCGGAGGAGGTCCTGCGGCTCTTCAAGGATGCCGGATATGACGCCATTGCACTGACCGACCATTGGATTTACGGTGCGGAGGGCGAGTTTGATGGGATGACCATTCTTTCCGGCTGTGAGTACAATGTAGGAGGCTCTTTTGCCCAAAACGGCGTATTTCATATCGTCGGATGGGGTATGCGGGAGGATCCGGTGGCGCGGCATCCGATTCTGAAAACAGAATCCTCTTTCGCCAATCCCACCGAGCAGGCAAACGCCATCATTGATGCCATTCACGAGGTCGGCGGTATTGCGGAATTGGCACATCCGGCGTGGTCGGTCAACTCCCCGGAACAGATTCGCGGTCTGCGCGGTATCTGCGCGACGGAAATTTACAACACCGTTTCCGATTGGGGCATGTCCAATCGTCCCTATTCGGGCGCCGTGGTAGACATGCTGGCAACCGGGGGCACCCTGCTCCCTCTGCTTGCCGTAGACGATTGCCATTATTACAACGGCGACCACTGCGTTGCCGCGACTATGGTAGAGGCACCGGACAATCAACCCGCCACCCTGTACGCGGCTCTTGCCGCAGGCGACTATTACGCAACAACCGGACCGCAGGTTCACCTTCTCCCGCAAAAGGACGGCTCATTCCTTGTACGCACGTCCTCTGTCAGCCGGATTGTCTTTATGACCAACCGCGTTTGGGCGCCCGACCGCCAAATCTTCGGTGAAAATCTCACCGAAGCGGTATACCACCCGATCGAAGGAGAAACCTTTATCCGTGCGGAAGTGACGGACAAAGACGGAAAAATGGGTTGGAGCAACCCGCTCCCGATCCATTGATTTTTCCGTCCGGTACTCCCCGCACCGCCGAATGCCCCCGCGCGCTCCGAAAAAAATTTTCCGAAAGGTATTGACTTTGCCATAGGTTTGTGATAGAATAAAACCGTTCGGGAACGGGCTATTAGCTCAGCTGGGAGAGCGCCAGGTTCGCAATCTGGAGGTCAGGGGTTCGATCCCCCTATGGTCCATCGGAACTCCCGGGAGTGCTCTCCCGGGAGTTTTTCTCTGTTCGGGTTCTCCTGCGGATAAAGAGGGCGGAATTCCGAGCGGATGTGTCCTTTGCCGGATACGCTCCGATTTGTAGCTGTTATGATATTTTGTGTTCTGCCACCGGGTAGAATCATGCCGGAAAGGCATTCGTCTGCACATCGTTAGGTCTTTGAAGATGTGTATACGGATGCCTGTTTTATTTCGGAGGTTCCCCAGGAAAAAACAAAACATCTTTTCCAAAAACGAACGGCTCCTATGGTGCTTTTCGGTTGCCTTGATTCTTGTCTCTTTCTGTATTTTCGACAGGAAAAACTACCTGACCCTTGCGGCGTCTCTGGTCGGTGTAACATCCCTCATCTTCAATGCCAGAGGCAATCCCATCGGACAAATCCTGATGATTCTTTTCAGTCTGCTATACGGCATCATTTCTTTTACCTTTTCCTATTACGGAGAAATGATCACCTATCTCGGCATGACCATGCCAATGGCGTTTTTTTCTTTGATTGCTTGGCTGCGGCATCCCTATAAAGGCTGTCGATCGCAGGTGCAGGTCAATTCGGTCAGCAAGCGTGAACTTCTTATTCTGCTTGGCATCACTGCCATTGTCGCCACTGCTTTTTACCTGCTGCTTCTGCAAATTCAAACAGCCAATCTTGTACCCAGTACCATCTCGGTCGCAACAAGCTTTCTTGCCGTATACCTAACCTTCCGTCGAAGTCCCTATTTTGCACTGGCTTATGCCGCCAATGATGGGATTCTCATTTGGCTTTGGGTACTTGCCGGCATAACAAACGTTCGGTATCTTTCGGTTGTTGTCTGCTTTGTTACCTTTCTGATCAATGACATCTATGGATTTATAAGCTGGCAAAGAATTAAGATCAAGCAAGCAAAAAACATATAACGAATGCCGAAAAGAGGTGCAAATACGTTGATCTGTCATCTCTATTTTTTCTCATCGCGAATCTGATCTGCGAAAACATTCCATCCGTTCCGATCAATAAAATCCAGCAAGGCACTATTGATCCCATCAAACTCTCGGTTAAGCTCTGCAATTTGTTTTTCGTCGGCACCTTTGCTATCCACCAAATGGTCATAAATAACCTGCAAATTTTGACTGACCGCCGTAATATGCCGAATGCCATAGAGAACGCTATGTAGCTCGCCATCACGATAACATCACAATGCGTATTTGGTTTTGAGCCTTGCAAGAATTTTTCCAATCGGCGGAGCAAATAAAAGCAAGAATATAACATTGGAAACCGCATAAATCGCAGTAAACGGGGCTGCTGAAACAATTGCCGCCAAATAGCGCGAAAAATGAAAGGCCCCATCCTCCCACAGCACCGTCCAAATATCCATCAGAAAAGAATAAAGAATCCCGGAAGCGCCTCCATACAGCACCAGCGCAGCCTTGTTGTTTTTCAAAGGCTCCGCAATCAAACCCGCAATCAAGCCAATCATTCCCCAGCTGAACATCTGAAAGGGCGTCCACGGTCCCTGTCCAAAATAAAAGTTGGAAATCACCGCAGACAATGAACCTGTCAGAAAGCCTGCCTCACAACCAAAATACATAGCGGTAATGACCACCATTGCCGTCACGGGCTTGAAGGCGGGAACCGGTGCGAACACAATCCTGCCCAGTACGGAGAGAGCGGTCATACACGCAATCAGAATCAGGCGCTTGGTGTCCGCTTCCCGCCGCTCAAACCGCAAAAAAAACGGTATACAGGAGAGAATCGCCACACAGAGCGAAATCCATGCGTACTGCCGGTCCTCGAAGAGAATCGCTCCTCCGATGACGACAGCCGGAATCAGAATGCAAAGAACCACATAGGTCAGTATCTTTTTTTTCATTTCGTTTCCCCGTTACAGAATGCAACAACCTGCCCGCAGGTGACGGCATTCGGGCAAAGCGTACGTGCCATACGATTGGCGGCAGTCGTATAAAAAGTATTCCCGCCGAAAAAGCGCATCGGCGTATCCGCAGACAAGATCTCCCCGTCAAAGAAGAGCGCACAGCGATCTGCGGTTTCCGCGGCAAACTCCACATCGTGTGTCACCAAAAGGACCGTCATTCCGTCCGCCTTCAGGCGCTCCAGAATGTCCTTAAGGACCAGTTTCCCCCCTGCATCGATTCCTTTGGTCGGCTCGTCCAGCAGAAGGATTCCGGGATTTGTGAGCAGCACCTTTGCCAGGGCGCATTTCTGCCCCTCCCCGCCGCTCAGGTCAAAGGGATTCCGATCAAGCAGAGAGGCAATGGACAGCTTTTCCGCGACATCCATGATTTTTTTCTCCCGCTCCGCCTTTGGAACCCCGTGCACCTCCAACATTTCCGTCAGATCTGCCCGTACGGTATCCCGGATAAAAACCGTCTGCGGATTCTGCGGCAACAGCGCAAGAACACCGCGATAAAGAGAATTGCCCCCATAATCACGGATTTGTTTTCCCGCAATCAAAACCTTCCCGCGGTACGCCTTGCAGACACCCGCGATAACCTGCAGCATGGTCGTTTTCCCGGTTCCGTTTCCGCCAAGCACCGCATAGATTTCCCCGGCATACACCTGAACGGAGGTGCCGCGCAGTACGTCCGGCAGATCTTTTTCATACCGGAACCACACATTCTTCAGCTCCACCGCCACATTTTCGCCGTGCCGGTATGCCGGCTCCGGAAGCGTTCCCCGGCGGTTGCCGAAATGACGTTCCAGAAAATCCCGCCCCTCACGCACGGTCAGCGGGCACCGGTCCGCAACCTGCACGGAGCGGAAAATCCGCACTGCACTGGGCAATGCCGCACGCATCGGATGCCCGTCCGGCAACGCATCTCCGATCTTTTCCGGCGCATCACAGACCAACACCCTGCCGCTGTCCATCAAAAGAACCCGATCGGCAATCGGAAAGACCTCTTCCAACCGGTGCTCCACCAAAAGAATCGTCAAACCCAGTTCCCGATTGAGCTTTTGCAGGGTTGCAATAAAATCCGACGCGGCAATCGGGTCCAACTGGCTGGTCGGCTCGTCCAATATCAGCACGCGGGGCTGCATCACCATCACCGCGGCAAGATTCAGAAGCTGTTTCTGTCCGCCGGACAATTCGTCGGTCTTTTTCCGGAACCAGTCCTGAATTCCGAAATAGTTTGCCATCTCCCCTACCCGGCGGCGAATCACCTCGGTCGGAAGCCCCAGATTCTCAAGTCCGAATGCCAATTCATGCCAGACTTTGTCGGTCACAATCTGGTTGTCCGGATTCTGCAATACATAACCGATCTGCGCAGGTGTCCGCTCTCCCCCGCAGTAGACAATTCTGCCGTCCAACTTCCCCGCGGGCGCCAGTTCGGGTTTGAGCAAACGCAAAAGGGTCGTCTTCCCGCAGCCGGACACACCGCAAACGACCATAAACTCACCGCTGTGCACAGAAAAACTGACGCCGTCCACCGCATTGCGCTCTGCACCGGGATACCGGAAGTTCAGATTTTCGATCTGTAATATGTCCATACAATTGCCTCCCTGACTTCGACCGCGAACGGCAGAAACGACAGCACGCCGAACGCAACATAAACCGCCACTGAAAACGGCGATAACTCAAGTGTACTGATCCGCGGATAAAAGGTGAACGCTGTTACCCGCGTTGCCATTCCCACAACACTTACGCCCAGCAGACATGCACTGACAGTCAGCAGCATGCCGTCCCGCGCCGTGAAGCGAAAAAGCGAAAAATCGGTGCGCTTCCCGGTTCCGTACCCGCGTGCCCGCATGGACGCCGCAGTCTCCATCGCATTTTCAAGAGACCAGGAAATCATCGCCAGAAAGACCCGTCCGTTGCTCCGGAGCTTGTCCACAATCCCACGTGCGGAGTACAGTCCCATGGTTTTTTGCGCACTCCTGACCTTTTTCAGTTGCCGCTTGAACATGGGAATAAAGTGAAGTGCCATGGACAGCACCAAACCGAGCTTCGGAATGACCTTGCCGAACAAATACAAAAATTTGTCGCTTGTCATGACCTCACTGTAGCACTTGCACCACAGCATCACGCCGATCACCATAACGGCAATGGCAACACCGTAGGCAAACGCCTCCATGGTAACCGGATTTCCGTTCAGAAAAAACAACGGCGTCACCCCGTTGTGAGAGAAAAGCGGGTTGGTAACGGCGACAAGAAAGAACAAAGGGATATAGAATCCGAGATTACCGGGAATTGCACTTTTCTTCTGCAGGGTGATACAAAAAAGAATCCCTCCCAACAGCGCCGTCACCGCGAACACCGGGTTGGACGCAAACATCGACACGGACAGCACTGACAGAAAATAGAACATCAGCACTGCCGGGTGCACATTGGCAAACGCTTTCACGGCGCACCTCCTTCCATCCATACACAGCCGACATCCCTGCCGAGATCACAGGTATAAACCCATTCCACCGTCTGTCCGTCCCGCAGCACATAGCGGGAGCAGCCATAGTTCGGAAATTCACCGTCTACACGGTACATCCAGCCGGAAAGCGGTCCGCAGGAAAATTCATACAGATAGTGCATGCCCCGGATATACACGCTACCGAAGCTGTTTTCGTTTGCTCCCTGGTACTCCATCTGAATCTTGTTGTACCGTACCGCACGGTCCAGTATGTCAAAAACCGTATCTCCGGGGCGAAGCACATACCTGGTCGGCGGGAGGATCACCCCGTCCGGCGGGACAAATTCTTCGGATTGGAGGGCAGGGTCAAGATCTTCGTAATTTTGCAGGATGGTATCGCACCGAATGCTGATTGTCACCGTTTCGCTGTCCGGCGTAATATCATCAATGTGTGTCAGATAATATTCGTCCACGGATTGAATATTGGTTCCGTTTATCACGACGGCAACCAACAGAACAATCACAAACAGCGCAAGAATATCCTTCTTCATTCTGTCCTCCTCTCCTTTCCGTTTCCCGTGTTATTCGTCCCGGTACGCCGCGGCAAGCTCTTCCATTTCCCGTTCCTTTTGGTGCTTCCGTCTCCGGATGCGATACAAAAGAAATACCGTGGTTCCGGCGGCAATCACGCTCAGCACAACGCCGATCACGATGCCCCGCTCCAAATTGTCAAGCTTTGTTTTTGTTTTGACAACGTCTTCCCACCGCTCGATTTTTGTCCGGTCATATGCACTCAATGAAAGATAGCGCGCCACAACGCCGTCCACCGTTTTCTTGTCCCCCAGACCGATGCGATCAAACGGGTAAAGTTTTTCCTTGATGTCCCGGTTAAGACGATCAATCTCTGCCTGAATTGCCGCAATCTCCTGCTTTGCCGCAATCAGCTTTTGCAGGTACTGTTCCTTGCCGTCAAAATCTTCGCTCTGCTGCAATTTATCCAGAAGCGTTGTAACGGTTACATACTGTTCCGTTGTCAACCGCTCCGGCAGCGCATCCACCGCCGCGCGATCCGAAAGCGAAAAGGAAAGCAGCGGAAGATCGTCGGAATCATCGGCAGGACTTTCTATGACGGGTGTCGTATCCGCAATTTTGTAAATATCCACCCCCGATGCACGGGCTGCATCCGACAGCCTCGGGCCCCACCCACCAGCCTCCAATCCCCGGTTACATAGCTCCGCTCCCATACGGGCAATGCATAAAAATCGGTCAACAGCCGCTCCAATACCGATGCATCCGTATCCGTACGGACCGCCGCGATCTGTTGCTCCAATGCCGCAATCCGCTCCTTAAGAGCAGCACTCTGCTCCGGACGAAAATCATACAGGGTGCGCATCCCGTTTGCCTGCCGCCACAGCGCCGCCATGGTGTAAAGTGTCTGTTCCCCTGCCATGGTGTTGGACTGATCCGGATGCGAGGAGGGGTTGTCCGGGTCATAGGTATAGGAATGTACAAAACCGCCATCCGGCATCCGATAGCGCAGAATACCGTCAAGAAGTGTCGTTCCGTTTTTGATGAAGCGGGGGTCGGTCAGCGGGTCAATTCCGAGGCTGCAGAGCGCCACGGTGACCTGATCCGTGCTTTCCACATTTTCCGTCCCCCAACTGGAAAAATCCCCGGTCGGAAGCTGCAGTGCCGACAGGCATTGCAGGGATTCCTCAATCACCTGATGTACGGTTTTGGTCACCTGCTCCCCCGTTTTTTTCAGCGTATAGGTATAGGTCTTTTCATCGTTTTGATAGGGAGCAAATGCCTGCAACGCCATTGCCGTAAGATCCGGGTCGGCACTCCCACCGCTCAGGGCAAACCCGCCGTCCGGCAACTGCTGCCGCAGGATTTCCAAAAGGATGCTGTCCCGGGTGTCGTGTGCGTCTTCCGGCACGGGGTAGCGCAGGCTGTCCAGGGCAATCAAGCCCCAGATCCAGCCGTTAATGCCCTGCCGCCCAAGGGAGGTTGTCTTCCCGCGATGGTATGTCCCGTCCGCAATCAGATTGATGGGTTGTCCGTCTTCATCCGTTCCGATCGCAGTCGGATCGCCGCCCATTGCCAGAACGGCGAGCGCAATCCGATGCCATTCGGTCGCTTTGGCGGCATTCAGCTTTCCCGGCTGACGGTAACGCTCCTCAATCTGATCCCGGATGACCGCAAGATAAGCAGCGTTCTGATCCGCAATTCCCAATCTGCCAAGACCGATGGGATACCAGTCCCCCGGCGTGGTGCCGGCAAGTGCAAGGTAGGTATCATTCAGCAGATATCCGTCCGGGTCTGCCCCGTTGTCGGCTTTTTTCCATGCAATAATCCCTTCCGCGATGTTCCACGCCTCATCCGCCACGGAGCTCTCCGCGGCAGTCGCCCACATACCGGCAACCGGAAGTAAAAGCAAAAAAAGCAACAGCAGACATCCCAACCGTTTACGCATCTCGCCCACTTCCCCCTGCTCGTTTTTTACTGCGGTAAATCACACAGATCACGGCAGCCGCAACAGCGATTCCCGATACAGCACCGAGAATCACGATGACAGTGCCGGGTTTCCCGCCGGAAGCGCCGATGCCGGTCAGATCGGAAGTCGGTTCGGTCTGTCGCGTCGAATCCGAAGAACCTGTTCCGCTCCCGGGATCATCCTCTTTTCGGGAATCCGCAAAGGGATCCGTCGTCACGTCCGTCACAACGGATTCCGGGGGATCGGTGGTTTCCTCCCGATTCGTTTCGTCGGGAACGGTGGTACTTTCCGACGTCTGCTCCGAATCCGGTGTTTGTATGACCTCATCAGAAGGGTTTTCCAACGCCTCGTAAAGCGCCTTGGCGGCGGCATCTACGGTCTCCTGTGCCGCATTCAGCGTTGCCATTGCATCAAATGCCGTATCATAAGCCGCTTTCACATTGGTCCGTGTCAAAAGACCGGATGAGCGCGCCTTACAGATTGCGTTTGAAAGCCCGTCTTTGTTTGCCACGGAGAAATATCCGCCCGCGGGTTGTGCCCCCGCGCCGGGAATATCCGTACCGACAGCGGACGCACCGCCGATGTCGGCACCGTATCCCAGGGTAAATTGCACCCGGACCGTGTCCCCGTCCGACAGATAACTGTCCGCAAATCCGACGTTCGGGAACACGTTGTTGACCGCGTACATCCACCCGGAACCATTGGTAAAGGCAAATTCTCCAAGATAACCGGTCCAGTTCTTCTTATAATCCTCCGGATCAAAGAACGTCATGTTTGCCTCCAGATACGGAAACAAAAACGACGGAATCGAAGGAGAGAGTTGCAGATGCCGCGGAACGGTCGGAGATTGACTGCGCTGATAGTTATTGTAGCGCTCTCCGCTCACATCCCCGTCCGCAATGTAGGCAAGATAAAAGGAGGACTCTACCGTTCCGCCGTAGTAACCGACAAAACCATTGTCCGCAAGCAGGCGCAAAAGCTGTTTTGCCGACGTTTCTCCCTCGTAGATAGGCACCTCTGTCGGCGCGATCAGATAACCGCATCCGATTGAAAAAGCCTCCACGCTCCAGATCGCCCTGCCGATTTCCTCTCCCGCCTTTGCGCGTACATAGGTAATATGGTAGGTCAGTTCCTTCTTTTTGCCGCCGTCAGAGGAGGCGGAAACCGTAACAATGTTCTCGCCCTCCTCCGTAAAATTAAGTGTGTAGCTCGCCTTTTCGTTATCGTCCCATGTAGGCTCCAGCCGTTGCCCGTTGTGCTTGACCGTCGCCCGTATCTTAACGCCTCCGGCATTCCGCGCCCACACGTCAAAGACCTTTTTGCTCCCTCTCTGCACGACGTTATCGGTCAGAGTCGTAACAAGTGACGGTCCGGATGCGGCTCCCGACGGAAGTGCCGGGAGCATGCCGATGCATATCAGAACCGTGCAAAGCAAAAGTATGATCCGCTTGCTTCGCCTCATTTTTTCTCCTCTCTTACATTTGCTTACGCATTATGTTTCCGTTTTCTGTCGACAATCATAACCGCAATGCCGAGTATTGCCACAAACCAGAAGCCCAATGATACAGAAGAACCGCATCCGTCGGCATTGGCTTCTCCCGTCGTCTCCTGCCCGTCCGTACTTTCCGCGGATCCGGAGGTGTCCGTCGTATCGGAGGCATCCGCATCGGGCGTGGACTATCGGAGGTATCCGCATCGGACGTCGACTCCTGCGCCGATGAGGTTTCTTCCTCTGTATCAGGTTCCTCGGTGTCCGCCCCCGTCGTTGTTTCCGCTTCGCGCAACGCCGCAAGCGCTTCCTCCGCCGCGGTCAGAACCGCGTAATTCTCAATCCGTTCCTTCAGTGCGTCGGAAAGCGCATCGTAGGCTGCACGCGCCGCACGAATGGCATCTGCGCTGTCCGCCGTCACCGTTCCGATCGCCGCAATGGCTTCCGAGACGCTCCTGACTGCTTCCTCGTCAGACAACTGCCGGTCGGTCTTGACCGCATCCATGTCCGCCTTTGCCGCCGCCAGCGCCGCCTTGACCGCTTCGATAGTCTCCGCCGCACGGACAGCTTCCTGTCCCGCAGAATGCAGACGCTCCAGTTCTTCCGCCTGTTCCGCGCGGTAATCCGACGGATTTTTATAGGCATCCAGTTCACGCAGTGCGTCTTCCTTTGCCTGTGCCAGTTGCAGAATTCCGTCCAGTTCACGCTCTGCCGCCTCCAGCACGGATACGTTGACCAGCGCCTTCAATTCATCGGAAAGTGCATCATAGGCTGCACGTGCCGCACGAATAGCATCTGCGCTGTCCGCCGTCACTGTTCCGATCGCCGCAATCCGGTCTGCTACAGCATCAACCGCATCCGCATCCTCTGTTTTCTGCCAATGCAGCAGCGGGTATCCGTGATTCACCAGTGCATATCGATCCTGTTTGAACCCGTCTCCCAACAACTGCAGCATCGCATCCGCCTGCAGTTCTTCTGCGGTCTTCCCTACAGTCGTATCATTCCCGTTGGAAACACCGCAAGTCGTCATTTCAGAATGATAATAGCAATTGATAATCTCGTTATCAGAAGTTACAAGGCTTGCAATGCCGCCGGCGCCGTCCAGAATATTGTCGCCGGTCACGCTGACTTTTCCGACGTTGTAACAGTTCCGGATGACATGCCCGTCCTGCGCTCTGCCGACAATGCCGCCTGCATTGTCCTTTGCAGTCACCGCACCCGCATTGTAGCATTCGGAAACGATGACATGAACGGACGTGCCGTTGCTGCCTGTCGCCAGATGTCCGACGATACCGCCGACCGCACCGTCACGTGCCGTCACGGAACCGACGTTATAACAGCCCTTGATGATGCTATCCCCGCCGTCGCGCACGGTTCCGACAATACCGCCGCTCCAACCGCTGCAGATGATATCCGCACCGTTCCAGCAATTGATAAAGTCTGCGCCGTTGCTCCACCGGGCAATGCCGCCCATCCAGGAAAGGTTGTCCGAACCGATTTCGCCGCTTGCAACACCGACATTCTTGATCACCGCATTGGTGCCGACATATCCGAACAATCCTCCGGTCGTTGAATACAGGTTGTCAATCACATACCCCTGACCGTCGAAAATGCCGTCAAACTGCACCGAGGAGGATCTGCCGATCTGCGTCCAGTTCTGGAAATCACTCAAGTCAATATGGTTGGTCAGCAAAACGGTTTTGTCCGTGAAGGATTCGCCGGCATTGACACGGTCGGCAAATGCTTTCAGCTCCTCTGCCGTCCCGATCTCCACTCTTGCGCGGACAGCGGGCTCTTCTCCGAGCGGCTTTTGACCGGCAAGAACCGGATATCCTCCGTTAATGGCATCAGCGTCTTTGACAAACGCGTTTCCAAGGCGGCTCACAAAATCCGCATTTTTCATATCGGAAGCGTCCATTGCGACAGCTGTCCCCGTGACAGTACCTACCGTATCGCTGCCGTCATCCGTAAAGACACCGTTCATGAGCGGATTGGTTTCGCTCAGATAGTATACATTCTCAACGGTAACAGCCGCCTCCGCAATGCTGCCGAACACGGCTCCGGCTGTCGGAAGTGCACGGACAGTA